>JAJDNO010000053.1 GCA_022340615.1 Gallionella sp.
GGTATTGCCATCGGCACTCAGCGCGACCGAGTAGCCTTGCCAAGTTAAACCGGACTGATTGGGCGCCACATCGTTAGCGACGAGCTTATTGCCCTGCTGCACCCATACCCCGTTGATGAGGGCATACACCCAGGCCGCCCCGACGTTGTTGTTATCGCCATAACCCCCGACCACGGCGGTATTGCCATCGGCACTCAACGCGACCGAGTAGCCTTGTTGGGCTGCGCCAACCGCATCGCTAGCGAAGAGCTTGCTGCCTTGCTGCGTCCATACCCCATTGCTGCGGGCGTACACCCAGGCCGCCCCGATGTTGCTGTTATCGCCTTGCCCCCCGACCAGCAGGGTATTGCCATCGGCACTCAGTGCGACCGAGGTGCCTTGTTTAGCTAAGCCTTGCGCATCGCTAGCGGTGAGCTTGCCGCCTTGCGGCGTCCACGTAGTGCCGCTGCGGGTATACACCCATGCCGCCCCGACAGATCCGCTATCGCCATATCCCCCGACCACGGCGGTATTGCCATCGGCACTTACCGCGACCGAGGAGCCTTGAAGAGCGCCACCCGCAGTGGCATCGATGAGCTCGCCTTGCTGCGTCCACGCGGCACCGCTGCGTGTGAACACCCATGCCGCCCCGGTGTTTGGGTTGGTGCTATCGTTAGCGTTAGCGTAAGGCCCTCCGACCACGGCGGTATTGCCATCGGCACTTACTGCGACCGAATTGCCTTGCCAAGCGTAGCCATTAGGACCGTTCGCCGGACCAATCGCCTGATTCGTATCGGCGGCAGCGACGAGCTTGCTGCCCTGCGGTGTAGCGGGCACGCCAGTGGGGTTAACGGTGAAGGTACCCGAAATGGTGGTGGTCCCCGTCGCATCCGTGTAGTTCACCGAACCTGAAATGGCCCCCGGCATTACCATCGCGGTCAAATCAGTGGTCGATTTGTTCACCACGATGGCGGCAACTCCCCCGATACTCACCGACGTGGCACCGGTAAAATCCGTCCCCGAGAGAGTCACCAATGTGCCCACCGGCCCGGACGAAGGCAAAAACGACAGTACCGGCGCTGGTGCCTGCGCCGCAGTGGTGGTCACAGCATCATGATGATGGCGTCCTCCGCAGGCAGATAGTCCGATCACCAGCAACATGGCTACAAACTGAAATGTTATTTTTTTCATTTTGTTCTCCTCAAACCCTAATTTGATGACAGCAAGTTATTAGATGGTATTAATGATGTCCATTTATATAGGATGAAAGGTCGAATTCTGTTGATGAACGGAATCGTAAAAGGCAATGCTATACGCCATTGCTTGGAATTCATGATCGCAAACTGCTTGTTTTATTACCATTTGTAGAGACGGAGGTGATTTATCAGTATCATCCATCAATTAAGACTGGAAGGTATTTGACCTTCAAAAAGACCAGAGGCAGAACATTGAATAATATTTCTGGGAGACTGCTTTGGGTGCATATCTGACGTAACGCCTTCTCCGCTAAGATCAGCTATGGCCGACGAGCTCCCCTTTATGGGAATTTTCCTGACGTCCCGTTTTGCATTGCCTTTAGACGCTAGTGAACCGTTGGTTAATGTAAAGAATAATCTGAGATTGAAAATGTGGGCTGTAGTAAAACCGTACCACTTTCACGATTTGATCTAATTATTGTAGCTGTTTAGGGCTGCTATTGAGAGTGGTGAACACTGACAAGCCATTAATAAATAAAAGATTAAATTGTTCCTGGGCCAGCCTGCGAACCAGGGGGTAGGGTGTTTGAATCGCTCCGGGCGCTTTAAGGTGAAAATTGGCGTCCGTCTGCTTAGGTGATTCGCAGAAGTCACGGGTCTGAATACAAAAGTTAAGTCGCTGTTAGACTACCCCGAAGGTAGAATTTGCTCTAAAAAGCCTAGTGATGGATTCAACCGTCAGTCCGAGCAAATTGTGTATGATTCTCCCGGTCGCATTGAAATTCGATGAACTAGACACTGCACCGCCCACATAGACAATCTTTATCATTTTTTTGACAAGGAGAATTCGCAATGACAATCAGCGTAATAGGTGCAGGCGTCGGACGTACCGGTACATACTCCCTGAAGCTCGCCATCAATCAGCTTGGCTTCGGCCCATGCCACCACATGGAGGAAGTTCTTTTCAATATGCCAGTACAAGTGCCTTTGTGGTCGGCGGCTGTGTCGGGACGCCCGGATTGGCAAAAAGTCTATAGTGGGTACAAAAGCGCGGTCGATTGGCCGACTGCCGGTTTCTACCGCGAGTTGCATGCGGCTTACCCAACAGCCAAGTTCGTCTTGACCCATCGTAGTCCTGAAAGCTGGGCAGACAGTTTTGGTGAAACCATCTATAAGCTATTGGCGGGCAAAGATCAGTTACCACCCGAAATGAAGGATTGGTTGGCAATGGGGGAAGGAGTTATTGCCAAGACAGGTTTTCCTGCAGGACTCAATCGCGACGGCCTCATCAAGGCTTTTAAAACTCATAATGACGCAGTACAAAACGCGATTCCTGCAAAGCAGCTTCTCGTCTACGAGGTGAAGGATGGATGGGGGCCACTGTGTGAATTTCTTGGCAAGCCAGTTCCCTCCGATCCATTTCCGCGCACTAATGGACGTTCAGAGTTCTGGGATCGTATCTCCGGGAAGCACTGACGCTCTAACATTGAGGGCATCCGTTAATGCATACTTGTGGTATCTCAAAAGGCGGCTAACTCGTGCAGCGAGCGGGATATTCCCTCATCTGATTTCGCCAGGAACCTGCCGATCCCTCGCGCTGAGTGCTGACGGCAACGTGCAAGTCAAATTGCCGACAATTTGCCAAGCGAGTTCCATGTCCGTTATGGTTCGAAAGCGGACGGTTCGGGTATTGAAATTGCCGTTCCCCTGTGCCCAGATTTATCGCTTGGGGCGCAACAATATATAAAAGGAGTCAGGCTAAAAGTCTGGCTCCTTTTTCTTTTTCGATCTGGACTTTTGGGGGCGTACTCAACACCATTACAGAGTCATCAACTGCGATATACCGCTATTTTCTGCACGTCACAATCAGGATTTGTGCTCATAGAGATGAACATCGCGTTGCGGGAACGGGATGCTAATGCCTTCCGCGTCGAACCGCTTTTTGATGCGCTCATTGAGATCGAAATAAACCGGCCAGTAATCGGTCGTCTTGACCCAAGGGCGTACGACAAAGTTAACGCTACTGTCGGCCAGTTCTATGACGCCGATCGTCGGAGCCGGCTCCTTGAGGATGCGCTCGTCCTCATCAAGCAGTGTCGTCAGCACCCTGCGGGTCTTATCCAGGTCGGCGTCGTAGCTTACGCCCACCACAAGATCGATGCGCCGTTCGGTTCTCGCGGAATAGTTGGTAATGGTGCCACTCATGATATGAGAATTAGGAACGATGACAGTTTTGTTGTCGGGAGTCTTCAGGACCGTGGTAAAAATCTGCACCTCTTCAGCGGTTCCAGCGACACCACCGCCTTCGATAAAATCACCAACTTTGTACGGCCTGAAGAGGATGATCAGAACACCGGCGGCGAGATTGGCCAGCGAGCCTTGCAGCGCCAGACCTACCGCCAGTCCGGCGGCGCCAATCACGGCGATGAAAGAGGTGGTCTGCACGCCGAGTTGATTGATGGCGGCGAGTATGACGAAGGTCAGTAAGGAGACGTAAATCAGACTGCCGATAAACCTCGCCAACATCGCATCGACCTTGGCCTTTTCCATTGCCCGGCGCGTCAGTCTTGCTAGCCCCTTTGCGATCCATCTGCCGAGGAGCAGAATAATGATGGCGACGGCGAGTTTCATGCCGAAGTTTGCAATGATGTCCTGACCTTTCACCAACAGATTATTAGTATCCATTTACAGTCTCCTTAGGCATGGTAATTGGAAGTTTATAAGCCGTCGCATTGCAAATAGCGCACCTTCAACCGCCTCATCTGGAATTACATAGATGGTGTCGCGGTTTCATATCAAGATACTATCCAGGCAAGCCCCAAGGCGCGCCGCGAACAAGTCGATCATACACCCGCCATGAACTCCAGTCAGGGAATCCGAGCCGGGATTTATTGGGCAGGGAGCAAAACTGAATGACTGCAGGCTAATGGTTGCCTTATTCTTTTAAGGGAAGGAAGCATTTTTTATTTCAAGCGAAAATATAAATCTGGGTACTCCAAAGCGGAAGTCAGTGAGCCGTGGGAATCTCCAAAATTCCGCCAGTCAAATCTGCACCTCAAAGAGGTCTGCCAAATGCAATGAGCTGTCTGAAATTAGGCCGCGAAAGTCCCTAATTAAGCTTTCCGAGCCACAGCGTCAGGTCGTGCAATGTTTCGCGCAGTGCCGTGAATCGCTGTGTTCCCAGATGGGCAGCCCACTCCTTCTCGATCTCGGCCAGGCAATTGCGAATCTGCGCAATCAGCAGCCAGCCCCTGTCAGTCACATGCACCAACCGCGCTGCCGCACTTGAACTGTCTTGCCGCAGTATGTAGCCACGGTTTTCCAGGCCTGCCAGCACATAGTTCATGGCCTGGCGGGTCATGTTGCACTGCCGGGCAAGATCTATCGGACGTCGCCCTTCTGGTCCCGGATACAGAAACACGGCCAGTTCGGTCTGTGTAATATCAAACCCATTCGTGTTGATCGTGTCGAGTATACGTGCCACGACCACTTCATGAGGCAGGCGCAGAAGTGCTCCGATCAGGGGGGTGACAGCCTGTTGCCGCGTCGTTTTGGAATTGTTTGATTTCGTTGTTGACATAGAAGTAAAGATTCTTTACGCTAGCGTACAGTTTTTTTACATACAGGGAGTTTGCCATGAATGAAGCTATTGCACCAGTAGCGCAGGATGTCATCCGCGTTGGCCAACTGGAAATACGGTACCTGAATGAAGCTGGCAATGGCTGCCAGATGGGCTGCTTCGAAATGCGCGTGCCACCGGGCTCCAATGTACCTCCGCCACATAGCCATACCGCCAATGAAGAAATCGTATATGTGCTGGAAGGTACGTTGCGCTATTCCGTGGGCAGTGAGACACGTGACCTTCAACCGGGCGATTCCATGGCCACGCCTTGTGGCGTTGTACATGGCTTTAGCAATCCGGGCGATGTTGTGGTGAGGGCACTTGTGATCAATTCACCGGATATCGGTGCGCAGTACTTCCGCGAAGTGGGAGTGATTGTCAATGCGGGTGGCCCACCTGACAAGGCAAAACTCATGGCAACGATGCAGAAATTTGGACTGGTGCCAAGTGCGCCTTCGATAACGAAATAGTACCGCTTGAATGCATCGGCCTTATCGCTGGATCCGCAAAGCGAAAATACGATAACTTCTGCCTGAAAGCAGGGCATCAGGCGAGTTAAACTACCTTAGAACGGGAAAACCGAGGCGCCCAGAAATGACTTTTGCGATACGAGAGGTTCGGTGTTATCCAACCATACGATGGCTGCATGTTGCGGCCCGGCAGCGATTACAGGATATACATACTGTGAAACGGTCGCCTCATTTGGCGGGCCGCTGACCGTAATTGCCATATTTGCGCCGCTAAGCAGTGTCCCTGAAGTTGATACGCGGGCAGCCTGTATTCCCGGCGATCCAGTGCTGGTATAGCCCAGGTAAGACCATGCAGCCAGGTATTCGGCACCGGTAAACGCCACAGATGGTGAATATCGCTGCTGGGTTCCGCCACTACTGATTGGAAAGCCGCCCGTCCCGGCATTGCCGTCAAGCAGGGTACCTGCTGTGGTTACGCGCATCCCATAGAGATCCGGATAAGGCACTCCTGTCGGTACGGCCTGATTGCGCAAGTCGAGCCAGACGACCAGATAGTTCGTTCCATCAAAAGCCACGCGGGGGCTGTATTGGCCGTTTGCTGCGGTCGAGATAGGAAAAGGAACATCAACCAGGCTCCCGGTGTCGCTGATGAGCACGCCATAGATGTTCCCGACCGTTGCCCCGCTCGATGGACGTTGTTCCCATACGACGAGGAAATTGGTGCCGTCGAACGCAACGGAAGGATTGAGGTGAGTGCTGAGATCGGTGGCAATTGAAAATGGTGCGGAAACGGTACCGTCCGGTTTGACCAGAATCCCTTGCAACTCGTGCTGGCTGGTCGCATTGTTGTAAACGGAATAAGCCAGCAGACCATTGGTCTTGCCAAATCCAAAACCTTTCGAGGTGATTGATGTGTAACCCGGGCTCAACGTGACAAGCGTGATCGGGCTTGCGTCTAGCACCGTACCTGTTGGCGTTACGCGTTGAGCAAGACAGGACGACGCATCATCATAAATTATCCAGTAGTTTGAGCCATCGAAACCGGCAACCGGAAAAGAACCGCTGGCCAGGGCGGCATTGAGAGGCGTACGCGTACCCTGTGTATCGAATATCACACCTTTCATGGCAGTCGCATTTGCGCTTACGGTCAGATATTTCTGTCCGTCCGTTGCCAGTGCAGGAGGGCCCGGGTTGTAGTAGTTTGAATCGCCTGTTGCAAGGTTGCTTGCTACGGTGAAAGGCAGTCCGAATCCGTGCGCCACCCCGTTGCTGGTGTATCCGCGCGCTTCCATTGTTTCGGCGGTCGTAACCGTTTGAACTGTTGTGCTCTCGGTGGTTTTTAACACACCGATCCGGGGCGCTGACCAGCGTGTCGTAGACGATGAGAACGGTATGCTGATCTGAGATTTGGAAAGCACGACCGTTCCGGTCAGTGACTCACGGCTTTTTACGGTGCGGGGAAACGAGCCGATGCCTGCCGTGAGCGGCTCAAATCCCAATACCGTGCTGTTCACCGTGACATTCGTGGTTTCATTGATACCGTCGCCGTCCAGGTCCGCGCCAAAATTGAGTCCGTTCTTGTCGAAATGCGCAACCACACCTGTTGTGACGGGGAACAGGCCGACGATATATGGAACGATCCCTGCCGTAATCGTATCCGTTACATCATTGGTGCCAAGAAACGCGACACCACCGAGGTTCTTGAAATAATATCCCTCACCCGGAACTCCGAGTCCATATGGATTCGATTCCAGAAAGACGCTTGCAGTCTGCCCGCCAACGACCTTGGTTCCCGTGACGGTGATCGAGTCCATATAGCTGGGCGGGGCTCCGCCAAGTGGATTGTTCACCGTGGCAAAATAATTCCAGGATGTGCCAGAGGTAACGGGAAAGAAGTTCTCAACATCGCCCGGGCCCGTCGCGGGAGGGAGGCTGTTGCCAAATGAGGTGTCGACCGGTGCACTGCCTCCGCCTCCGCCGCATCCGCCAGGCAACAAGGAAATAAGAACGAAAAAGATGGCGAATCCTATCGAGTGACGGAGTTCGCTAAGCCGTTTCATGATCGTCCCCTGTCAGGAATTGCTGAAAATCGTAGCAGCTAACTACCTAACATTTCGATGATAAATATACTCCTTCAAATCAATAATTCAACTAAGTAAATCGCGCATATATTATTTTCCTCAGCACGGAGGTAGAGGATAAATCTGTTTTTAAAACAGCAATCTAAAAGATTTTTGCCGACGCATGTCTGAACTGGAATTGATCGGCAGCGTAAATTGAGGAGTCCGGATGATCCCGTGCGGGATGTGTAGCTAGTGATGTCAGGAAATCAGGAAGAGGATCAGAATACCTTGAGCCCCAGCTGCAGTGAAATTGCCCCATGCAGCCGGTTCTGATAACTCGGTATCAGCAACAGGGTTGCGCCAACATTATTGTAATCGAAGCCGATCGTCGGTATCACGGCAAAAAACCAGCCGCCATTCAGCATATGCGGGTATCCGTCGATCGCCCCCGCGTACGCGCCAAGTCTAACCGGGCCCAGTCCAATGGGCTGCCAATGCCAGACAAGATAGTGCGAGGTATACCAGTCGCTGTTATGAAATGCGCCGACCACGATCGAGCTAACGGTCGAGAAGCGGTATTCCGCACCCAGCCCGAAATTCCGGCTGTTGAAACCTTTGTCGCGCTGGAAATGGTAGGAATAAGCGCCGGCATTCAGCCAAAGTTCGCTGGCCGGTTTTGATTCTATGACCGAAATAATTTTCGCATGCGATGTCAGAGGAATGAAGACCAGGACGATGCCGGCCAGTATTTTTATAATTTTGATGAAACGCATTTCTTGTGTCTGGGATATCTCGGGCATCCATCATAGCCCATGCGGCTTTCAGCATGTAAGGCAATGAGCAACTGGGAGGCTAGTTATCTTCAGTGCAATCCGAACGTGCTTGGAACGACAGGTATATCTGTAGCCTGGCTTAGAGCAGGGCTACAGATACGAGTCAGCAATTACGGACCGGAAATCGCGGCAGGCTGCGGGTTCGTGATTCCTAGGCCTAGGCGCCATTCCGGCGCAGCTGATCTTCAAACTGCTGGTCTGCATACTGGATATGCGCCAGCACCCGGGTAAACGGCCAGTGCTTGAACCAGTCGGTGAACATTTCCTCCCCGAGGTCGGCCAGTTTTTCTTTCAGGTGCAGCGCATCCTCCATCAGCTGTCTGTGCTTGTCCTTGTGAAATTCGACGTCTGTGTATCCGGAATTGACCATCAGTCGCTCTTCGGTCGCAAAGTGAAATCGGGTATATCCGATGACTTCATCAATGATCAGGTAGATCGATTCCCGTGATTCTCTTTTTGCCACAGCATCGTTCAAATTGTTCAGCATTTTTACGAGTTCCTGATGCTGCTGGTCTATTTCTGATACATCGGACATCGCCATTTTCAATCTCCTTCACAAGTGTATAGAGCTAAAAAATCCGGATTGTCGCAATTTCGAAATTATTGCAGCATGAGTCATGCACCGGGTGCTGTGCAACCTTATGACTAGACGGGATTTGCAAGGGTTATATTCCAAAAATATACTCTAACTGGCCGAATTTGACCAAGACAGGGACAGCACATCTGGTCCTTTTCGTTGTAAATAAGTTATACGCTATAATCTTGCCCTGTTTACAATCAATAGATCAGGGTAATAACTTGGCATCGAATAAAGCACGCGCCCACTTCACACTCAGTGGTTATCATTTCAATCCTGATGACATCACGCAACTGCTTGGCATCGAACCTACCTCGGTCGATGCATCCGGCGCGCACAGCCCCCTGGATAAACCCGTGATCAGTTCATGGGAGTTATCAACGGAAACGATGACGGACAATATTGACGTTTATAAAATGACGGAGAACATCATTAAGCAAATAGAACCGGCCAAGGAGAAAATCCTGCAAGTAATTAAAAGCCACAACTTGTCGCCCAGAGTCGGCGTGGTCCTGGTTTTATCTATTGATAAAAATGAATCGGTTCCCGATGTTGGTTTCGGTGCCAGGACGATCCGCTTCCTGGCCGATATTGGCGCTTTTATTAATGTGGATTACCAGCTTTCTGAGCGGATTTAAGCTTTAGTATCACTTTGATATTCAAAATAAAAGCACGCTATCAAAGCGTGCTTATCAGAAAATTAATCAAAATTTTACAGCCGCGCAACCATACAGGCTCGCGCGGCTGATTATTTTTGCTTACTTACTTAGGGCTTCTTGGGGGTAGTGTAAGGCACTTCTTTCTGGTGCGGTTCCCAGGTAGTTTCATAGCCAACAAAAAACTGCCCCGGTACAATTTCCTTCTGACGGGTTGTCACGTGGAATGCGTGGCCATCTGGAACCTTGGGGCGGATAAACTGTTTCTTCTCATCGCTCATAATCATATCTCCTTACTGGTTGAAAACGGGAGGAATTTCGATTTCAACAGGGTTGCCAGCCCCTCCCACTTAACTGACTAAATTATACTCTTTAGCGCGTGTAATGTCCCTTCTTTGGAATTACGTGGCGCACCCCACCCTGGGGATTTTCTACGTCCCCTTTGTAGCGCGGGATGACGTGAATATGGACATGGAATATGCTCTGCCCGGCCGCCGGTCCGACGTTAACGCCGATATTGTAACCATCAGGCTTGAATTCCTCGTCAAGTCGCATGCGCTCCTCGGTGATCAGCCCCATGCAGGCATTGACCTCTTCTGGTGTCAGGTCGAAGAAGCTGGCTACATGGCGTCGCGGGATGACCAGGGTATGGCCCGGGCTCACCGCGTAGGTATCACGCGCACTGTAAGCAAGTTCATGTTCCAGAGAAACGCCACGCGGATCTTTGCAGAACAGGCATGGATTGTTCGGATCCCGCTTTTTTTCAGTTTTTTCTACAGCCGACAAACTTCGACCCTCCTTATCAGCAGCTGGCGCTATTGGCTAGCGCCTGCGATCTTGCTTTATTCATTTGCTCCTCGCAATGCCTTAAACAGAGCGGCTGAAGGGCATGTGAAAAACATTCGATAATTACTTCAAATTCATCGGCTACTTCTTCTGCAAGCCCGGTATCGTTCGTTAATTCTGCCAGTACATTCTGTGCTGTCGTCTTGTTTACCCTGCATAAAACCGCCAGATGAATGGGAAGTTGCTGCTCCATGCTGACCGCTAATGCCTTTTCATATGATCTTATAGCTTCCTCGATGCGCTCGGGGTTTTCTTCTGACTCACCGAGATGATGCAATACAGCAGCACGGTTATTATGTGCAGCGGTTAACTCCAATGCGTAATTATCCGCATCGAGCAGGGCAAGAGCATTTTTATAGGCAACAACGGACTTTTGAAATTGACGATTGCCTTTAAGCAGTTTTCCGTAAGTATGGAAGGTATCTCCAAGCTGATGCATCGTAAACATCCAGTCTTCCGGAGACTCATCTCGCGTCCAAACCAGCAAGGCATTGGTATAAGCATCTACAGCGATCTTGAACGGCTTTGTGGCATCAAGTAGCCGACCAAGCGCCTGGTTGGCCGTGCCCAGGTTATATTGCGTAGCTGCCCATTCCAATGGTGAGTTTTCCTGTCTGAACTCCTCCAGTGCATTGCTGAAACACTGAATGGCACGTTCAAACAATTCAGCATCTCTCCGCTGCTGTCCCAGTGCCGCCAGAATGTTTCCAAGATAATTCTGAGTCTCAGCCCAGGCCAATGGCTCCTGATCGCGGCTTATCTTAGGAGGGGAGTCTGTCAGCGATCCCTCAAGTGCCTCGCGTAAACTCTCAAAAACTTTGGAACTGAAACGGTGCTGCTCATAATTCCCCCGGGTGTAACGAAAATTATCCGCTACAGTAACTCCGGTATCCGGAACAGCCGCCGTGGCTGCCTCTTCACTCAGCATGCCTATGGAATTTGCTATTGCACGCTCCAGTGCCCTGTTCTCCGGGTAAATTATGTAATTAGTCGAGAATTTCATTTTGCCCGGTCGAGTATTTCATTTAAGTCTGGATCGGCACCAACCGCTCCGCCAAGCTCGATTTCTTCATCGGTAGCGTCACGTACAGATAAAACTTCCAGCATGAAGGTGACATCTCTGCCACAAAGCGGGTTATTACCATCGACAGTTAATGTCTTGTCATCGAAACGGGTAACGATAAAGTTTCTGGGCTCACCCTTTTCATTTTCCATGGTGATAGTCATGCCGATTTCCCGATATTCTTCCGGGACATTTTCGATACGATCGGTAAATACCAGCGATTCATCTCGCTCGCCGTATAGCTTTGTAGTGTCTACCGGGACTTCGATGATATCGCCGACCTTTTTACCATACAGTTCCTTTGTCACTTCTTCAGACATGACATCATTCACGCCATGAACATAGCCCAGCGGATAATCTACAGTAACCAGTATGTCACCGGTTTTCTTGTCGATGACCTTGTAACTCAGTTCAACGAATTTTTCGTCTTCAATTGTATCTGACATATCTAATTATATTTTTATAAACTCTATCTCAAAATAAGGTGGCGCCAAAAATTTTCACCTTGTCTCTTTCATAACCCAGCACCAGCCTTCCCAGCCATTCACCTTTATTTTTTTTGTTTATCACTTTATATAAAACAGTGACATATTCTCCACGGCGTATCATGCCAAGATACGAATAATCGTCTGACAGGTTTTTCGCAAGGTCGCTTCTCGCAAACTGTTTGCCCATTTCAACTTCATTGGCACCCGCAATAAAAGAGCTCGAAAAATTACGCGTGAATGCACCGTAATTTCCTTCATTAGAGTACTTGATCAGATCAGCCCACATCGGGTTGGCCAACTCCAAAATCTCTTCATCTGTTTTTTCAAGAATGTTCATAAGATATCCCGCATACACAGTGTTTAATTATTTTAGCTATAGCGATGCCACACTGCTAGTTGAATAGACAAAAAAGAGGGCCAACAAGAAATGTTGCTGGCCCTCTTTTAATACAATTACAAGCTATCACGGCAAACCACTTGCACAGGCCAGATACACCAACTGGCAAATCAAGCCTGTATTTGCTTAGTGCTGACCTTGAGCTTTCAGTTCAGCCAGTGCCTTGTCCTCGACTTCACCTACCAGGTGGTACAGCGGTGCTTTTTCCATCGTGTATTCACCCGTCTTGGGATCGCGACGAGAAACGGTCAGTACGTGCCAGTTCTTGTCATCCAGCTTCATTACATCACCACGGTAGTAGTAACCCGGCCAACGTGTCTCCTTACGGAACAGCGTATGCTGGAATACACTCTCGGAAGTGAGGAAACGATGCTTCAGCTCCCATGCACGCAACAGCTCATGTATATCTGAAGCAGCGACATTTTCCAAATCCTGCCCCAGGATGAACATTTTCTTGAGGCCGATGTTCAGGAGCTTGTCGTTGGTCATGTAGTTCACACCAAAACCACCACAGTACTCATCCATCAGCTTCTGCAAACGATCAAGTCCCTGTCTTGGATTGATGAAGTTAGGATTGACGGAACCGGCAACCACTTCGTTACTATAAACCTGATATGTTTCCATGGGCTTGTAGATCTGTTCCCTGCGGCGATTGATCTGATCGTCAGATACACGGATGCCCTCTGCTTTGCCATCATCGATATATTTACATGCAGCTTTGGCAGCCAGACGGCCTTCAGTGAAAGAACCCGACGAGAATGCGTGAGGTGTACCGCCTACCGCATCACCGGCTCCGAACAGACCTTCAATGGTCGTCATGCGGTTATAGCCCCAGAAGTATTCTGGCGGAGATACATCTTCCGGACCCGAACACCAGGCGCCGCAACCGGTAGCATGTGAACCCATAACATAAGGCTCGGAAGTGGTCAGCTCAGGGTTTTCGTACTTGGGATCAACGTCTGTGGCTGCCCAGAGTACCGCCTGGCCAACGGTCATACCCAGGAAGTTGTGCCAACCGATCTCTTCAAGATGAGGGTCCTGGAAGGCTTCCATGGTGACCATGTGTATTGGACCACGACCGGCATTAACCTCGTTGATAATTGCGTGGTTACGCAGGCAGGTCGGAATGGGACGATGAGTTCTGTGGGAAACTTCCGGGTCCAGGTATTCTTTGCCGACCATTTGCTGAAGTGCCGGGAACCACTTGGACTCATACTCTTCACCGTAGGCATTCTGGGTATAGGTCTTGAGATGCAGGAAGTAGGCACCTACCGGACCGTAACCATCCTTGAATCGGGCCAGTACGATACGGTTTTCCATTTGTGTCATCTTTGCGCCGGCTTCGATCATCAGGCCATATGCAGAACCCGAAGACCACGGAGCGTACCAGACACGGCCCGCACCTTCGCCAATAGAACGCGGCTTGAAGATGTTCGAGGCACCACCGGCACCACAGATAACGGCCTTGGACTTGAACACGTGGTAATTACCCGTGCGGACATTAAAGCCCACGGCACCGGCAACACGGTTTTCCTTGGATTCATCCATCAATAGGTGGGTCACACAGATGCGGTTGAAAACCTTGTCCGCTGACTTCTTGGCTGCTTCAGCAACGATAGGCTTGTAAGATTCACCATGTATCATGATCTGCCAACGCCCTTCACGCAGAAACGAACCCTTCTTCTCGTTGCGCATGATGGGAAGACCCCACTCTTCAAAGTTGTGCACGGTGGAGTCTACGTGGCGTGCCATGTCAAACAGCAAGTCTTCACGAACCATACCCATCAGGTCGATACGTGCATAGCGCACATGATCTTCGGGATTGTTCTCGCCAAAGCGTGTACCCATGTAACAGTTGATCGCATACAGGCCCTGGGCTACCGCACCAGAACGCATGATGTTTGCCTTTTCGGCGATGACGATCTTCTTGTTCTGACCCCAATATCTGGCTTCAAATGCCGCGCCCGTACCACCCAGGCCCGCACCTACAACCAGGATATCGATATTGTCTTCAATAATAGTATCGTAGCCCATTAGTATTGCACCCCTTCTTTAATTTCCAAGCCATTGGATTCCAGTGTATGTATCCCACCATCATCCATACGGATGTATTTAGGCTCGTTAAACAACAATTGGCTGTCTCGCATCTCCTTGCTAGGAGCAGGCTGTTCAGCCAGCTTGGGAATATGCTTGCCCCAGGGCTTGGTCGTGATTGGCGCCAGCAGCTCCATGTCTTTCTTGCCGTTACGGAACTTGATGCGCCATGCAATGGTGCCTTTTTCCTCGTCACGGAGCACTCGAACACTGTGACCAAGTGGTGCAAAGTCGGCATAACCGCGTACATCAATCGCCTGGTGCGGACATGCTTTTACGCAGGAATAGCATTCCCAGCACATGTTGGGTTCAATGTTGTAGGCGCGTCGCAGTTTTTTATCGATGTGCATGATGTCAGATGGGCAGATGTCTACGCATTCTCCACAACCATCACAACGCGTCATATATACAAAAGTCGGCATAATATATTCCTCTATTTCTTATAGATAATTAGTCAAGTCGGTGTTAGTAGTGGTTTGGTCTTTCAGCCTTGATGCAAAGCCCCATGTTTGGCGGGTTTTTGCCCATGTACATAGGGATATCCGGAAACTTTCGCTGTACTTCGGGATCCGTCAAATCATAGTCAGGAGGCAAATTCTCCCGGGAACCATCGGCCCTGGTAATTTTTTTCTGGTAGGCCGCAGCAGGCTTGAAGAACATGTGAGCAAACTTGGACCAATAAACGCCGCCAAAGAGAACTGTGCTTGACAGGACGAACAAGGCAAAGAATATGGTTAATCCACCGCCGGTAAATGACCAGATCAATGCGAAAGTCGAGGTAGCAAGAAGCGAGAGAATAAACAAATCCGCACGCTCGAACCGAAACCATGGAAGGCCTTCCGCAGACACATCAACGCGGATAGCAAACCAGAACCAGTATCCGCCAACGGCAAGCATCAGCGCGCCGATGTGCCATAGCTGCGGCAGCAAGGCAGGTGTGGGCGTTGCCGGCGTGGGATAGCCAAAAATCATAATTGCGGTAGTCACTATGAAAATAATGGTTCCGTACATGGTCAACAGATGGGAAAGCCTGCGCCTTGGATTGCTGAATTCGCCAGAAGTTAATACTTCCTTTGCCAGCACTGAAGCGGCAATCGCTGCTTTTTCTCCACCACCCACTGACCGTTTTGCGCTCTTCTTCGCTTTTTTCGCATTTTCGAAAAAGTACTGCGCGCTTTTCTTATGCATCATGTCAAGTATTGTCCCGCCCATGACCAGCAGGACCATCAAGACGATATACCCCTGCATGTAGGCGGTTGGAATTGATGCCGAAAGTTCGGCAAAGGGGTTGCTCGTGAACATTAGGTTCTCCTTATAAATTTTAAACGAAAAATTATCATTCAATAAGTTGGCAGTAGAGTATAGAAAAAGTTACCCCCAAAATTTCTTAACCCTACGAACTGCCATCATTACTTTACTTAATCAGCCCGAACAATAATTGGCAAAAATGGGGGCAAATCAAATTAAGAACCCCCCTCTCCCCAGCACTCCCCCATCAAAGGGGAGGAGGGGTGTTTTCTAGCGTGCGGAGTGACCGCTGAGCTTTACTTCTACTTTTTCACTTTCTTCGATACCTGCGTAATAGGCGCGCAATATTTCAAGTACTTCGGGCCGGCTGAATTCGGCAGGTACATCGGCACCTTCCGATAACCATTTGCGCAGCTTGGTACCTGAAACCAGAAGACGATCCTTTTCATCATGAGGGCAGGTGCGCGCCGAAGCCATGCCGCCGCACTCGTAGCACCAGAAAGTCCAGTCGATCTTGAGCGGCTGGGTTTCCATCGAGCCTTTCGGAATCTCGTCGAAGATGTGATGCGCATCGAACGGGCCGTAATAGCTGCCGACGCCGGCATGGTCGCGTCCGACGATCAGATGCGAGCAACCGTAGTTCTGGCGGAACACTGCATGCAGCAGCGCTTCGCGCGGTCCGGCATAGCGCATGTCCAGGGGGTAGCCTGCCTGTACGATGGTGTTCTTGACGAAGTATTTGTCGACCAGCGTGCCGATGGCTTCGGTACGCACGTCGGCGGGAATGTCGCCCGGCTTGAGATTGCCTAGCAGCGAGTGGATCAATACGCCATCGCAGATCTCGATCGCGATTTTCGCGAGGTATTCGTGCGAGCGGTGCATCGGGTTGCGTGTCTGGAACGCAGCAATCTTGCTCCAGCCCATTTCTTCGAACATGTCGCGCGTCTGTTGCGGGGTCATGAACAGTTCGCCGTACTTCTGATCAAATCCGCCCAGGGACAATACCTTGACCGGACCGGCAAGGTTGACATCGCCCTGAGCCATGACCATTTTCACGCCGGGATGTTCGATGTCGACCGTGTTGAACACGGTTGCGCATTCGTGCGCCTTGTCGATAGTGTATTTTTCGGTGATGCGCATCGTCGCCAGAATGCTGTCGTCTTCCGGATCGATCAGAGCGACTTCGCTGCCGGTCTCGATGTCGTTTGCTGTGAGGAAGTCGGTGGAGAGGGTGATCGGGATAGGCCAGAATATGCCGTTGGCCATTTTCATCCCGGCGCATACGCCCTGCCAGTCGGGGAAGGACATGAAGCCTTCCAGCGGGGTGAAGCCGCCGATGCCCATCATCACCAAGTCACCCTTTTCGCGGGAGCTGATTTTGATGCGCCGCATTGTGCGCGCTCGCTCCAACTCGTTCGCAAGCGCTTGCCCTTTGAGCAACAAGGGTTCAAGGCTGCCTCCACCGTGCGGTCTTACCAGTGCCATTATTGCTTCTCCCTAGAGGTTGTATTTCATCCGGATCAACTGTAGGGCTATCCTAGAACTTTAAGGGCCTGACTACGATACCCCTAATGGGTTATACGGCAATAGCTCATCACGGCTATGGTTGGAGTTGTGTGCAATTACGGATACTATCGCACCTGCACTGAATGCGCATATTCCTACTTTAATAGTCGGAATTCAACACTCAATAATCGATGGAATTTAATGAATAGCCATAACTTTGGAGACTCGCAGAGCACGATTGCTCCGCTTCACGACCCGCTGGCATCGCCGGCACCTGGCGCAAAGAATGAAGTTCGTAACACCACCTGCTACATGTGCGCCTGCCGTTGCGGGATACGCGTGCACCTGCGCGATGGCGAGGTACGTTATATAGACGGCAACCCGAATCATCCGCTGAACAACGGTGTGATCTGTGCCAAGGGCAGTTCCGGCATCATGAAGCAGTATTCTCCCGCGCGACTGACCAAACCGTTGCGCCGCAAACCCGGGACAGATCGCGGTGCGGGAGAATTCGAGGAAGTCAGCTGGGAAGAGACTTTTTCCATTCTTGAAGAACGGCTGGGAAATATACGCGCCACCGATCCGAAGAAATTCGCGCTGTTCACCGGCCGCGACCAGATGCAGGCGCTGACCGGCCTGTTCGCACGCCAGTTCGGTACGCCCAACTATGCTGCGCACGGCGGTTTCTGTTCGGTGAACATGGCTGCCGGAATGATCTATACCATCGGCGGTTCGTTCTGGGAATTCGGCGGTCCGGACCTGGACCGCGCCAAGCTGTTCGTGATGATCGGGACGGCCGAGGATCACCATTCCAACCCGATGAAGATCGCGATCTCGAAATTCAAGCGTGAGGGCGGTCGATTCATTTCCATCAATCCGATCCGCACCGGTTATTCGGCGATCGCGGACGAATGGGTCGGAATACGTCCCGGCACCGACGGTGCGCTGTTGCTCGCGCTGATCCACGAGATCATCGCTCTGGGCCTGTATGACCGCGAATTCCTGGTGCGTTATACCAATTCCGGACAACTGGTGAATCTGGACGACGAGCATGACGAGTTCGGCATGTTCGTGCGCACCGAAGTCCCGGAAGAAGAGGGCTGCTATGACCCGCAGAACAAACTATGGTGGGATCGCAAAACCAACAAGCCGGTGATCACGCACTCCGAAGGTGCCGACCCATACCTGTTCGGCGAATTCAGGCTGCCCGACGGCGTGGCGGTCAAACCAGCGTTCCAGTTGCTGCAGGAACGGGTAAAGGAATACACGCCGGAGTGGGCGAGCGGTGTTACCGGTATACCGGTCGAAACCATCCGCCGCCTGGCCTACGAAATGGGCATCACGGCGCGCGACCAGAAGATCGAATTGCCGATTGCGTGGACCGACTCCTGGGGCAAGGAACACGACAGTGTCACCGGAAATCCGGTGGCATTCCATGCGATGCGCGGACTGGCGGCGCATTCCAACGGTTTTCAGACAATACGATCGCTGGCGATTCTGATGTCACTGCTGGGCACCATCGACAGACCTGGCGGCTTCCGCCACAAGACTCCATTCCCCCGTCCCATCCCGCCATGTGCACGCACACCCAATACGCCGCTGGCGGTCAAGCCTAACACGCCGCTCGATGGTATGCCGCTGGGTTGGCCCTCGGACCCGGACGACCTGTTCGTCGATCCGGACGGAAGCCCGGTGCGCATCGACAAGGCATTCTCGTGGGAATATCCGCTGTCGGTGCACGGCATGATGCATAACGTCATCACCAATGCCTGGCGCGGCGACCCGTACAAGATCGACACGCTGCTGATCTTCATGGCCAACATGGGCTGGAACTCGACGATGAACACCGCCGAGGTCAGGAAGATGCTCAACGACAAGGAGCAGAACGGCGAATACAAGATTCCGTTCATCGTGGTGTGCGATGCTTTCCATTCCGAGACGACCGCCTATGCCGATCTGATCCTGCCGGACACAACCTATTTGGAACGCCATGATGTGATGTCGATGCTGGACAGACCGATCTCGGAGTTTGATGGCCCGGTGGATTCGGTGCGCATTCCGGTGTTGCCGCCGACGGGCGAATGCAAGCCTTTCCAGGAAGTGTTGATCGAGCTGGGTTCGCGTTTGAAGCTGCCGGCTTTCACCACCAAAGAAGGCAAGCGAAAATATCGTGACTATCCCGATTTCATCGTGAACTGGGAGAGCGAACCCGGTTCCGGAATCGGATTCCTTGCCGGCTGGCGCGGCAAGGGTGGCGAGAAATCACTGGTCGGTGAACCCAATCCGAAGCAGTGGGAAATGTACGAAAAAAACGACTGCGTGTTCCACTACAAACTGCCCCCTTCATATCAGTACATGCGCAACTGGAACAAGGGATATCTGGAATGGTCGCAGCGCAACCGCATCACCCGCTATGGCGAGCCCATCCTGATCCACATGTATTCTGAAGTGCTGCAGAAATTCCGGCTCGCTGCGCAGGGTCGCGGTATCACCCGCAAGCCGCCGGCACACCTTGCCAAGCGCATTGAAAACTATTTCGATCCGCTGCCGATTTTCTATGAGCCGCTGGAAACCCAGTCCAGCGACAATATCAAGTATCCGCTTGCTGCAGTGACCCAGCGGCCGATGGCCATGTACCATTCCTGGGATTCGCAGAATGCATGGCTGCGCCAGATACACACGCACAATTACCTGTACGTGAATCCGCTTGCCGCTCAGGAAGCCGGCATTACCGACGGCGGCTGGATGTGGGTGGAATCGCAATGGGGCAAGGTGCGCTGCATGGCGCGCTATTCCGAGGCTGTGGAGCCGGGAACGGTATGGACCTGGAACGCGATCGGCAAGGCCGCGGGTGCGTGGGGCCTGTCTCCGGAAGCGAACGAGGCACAAAAAGGTTTTCTGCTGAACCACCTGATATCGGAGGAGTTGCCGGCCAATCCGGACGGTTCGCGTTATTCCAATTCCGACCCGATCACCGGACAGGCTGCCTGGTATGACGTAAGGGTGCGCATCTATCCGGCCGAAGCCGGCGAGCCGGAGCAGACCTCGCCGCAGTTCGAGCCGATGAAGGCCGTGCCGGGCATGGGAAAAAGTCCCAAATGGTTCGCCTATTTTGGCGGCGCCAGGAAAGGGGGCAGCAAATGACCCAACTCGCGCTGGTAATCGACCTCAACGTGTGCGTGGGCTGTCATGCCTGCGTGACCAGTTGCAAGGAATGGAACACTTCCGGTTCGGCCGGACCGCTGTGCGACGAGAATCCGTATGGTGCGGATCCGACCGGCACGTTCTTCAATCGCGTTCAGACTTTCGAAGTAGGGCAATATCCCAATACCGAAACGGTGCATTTTCCGAAATCCTGCCTGCATTGCGAGGATCCTCCCTGCGTGCCGGTTTGCCCGACCGGCGCATCGTACAAGCGCAAGGAAGACGGCATTGTTCTGGTGGACTATGACAAATGCATAGGCTGCAAGTACTGCTCATGGGCCTGCCCATACGGCGCGCGCGAGCTGGATGAAAAGCAGCAGGTGATGAAGAAATGCACGCTGTGCGTGGACCGCATCTACGACACCACATTGCCGGAACGGGACCGCAAGCCTTCATGTGTTCTGGCCTGCCCGACCAGTGCACGACTTTTCGGGGATGTGCATGATGAGGAATCGGTGGTGTCGAAGGCGATACGCGAAAGCGCCGGCTATGCGCTGATGCCGGAATGGGGTACCCATCCTGCCAACCATTACCTGCCGCGCCGCAAGACCAGCCTCAAGATACACGTGGATGAACTGGAGCGGGTCGATAATCCGCTCAAGGTCGACGGCAAGCTGCCCAAACCGCAAAAATCCGATCCTACACTGGACGATGTCACGTCCTGGTAATTACCAACGATATACTTATGAAACCTGCATTTTCTGTGATATTTCTCACCACCCTGATCGGCGTCGGCCAGGGGCTGTTCCTGGCGCTGTACACCCAGCAATCCTATGCGCTGTTCGGCCTGCTGCCGCTGCAGGACGACGCGTTCTACGCCTATGGCAGCATGCTCGCGCTGCTGTTCCTGATCGGAGGGCTGGCTTCTTCATTCTTGCATCTCGGCCATCCGGAACGCGCCTGGCGTACGGCAACGCAATGGCGCACCTCATGGCTGTCGCGTGAAGTGATTGCGCTGCCCGCGTTCATGGGAGTGGTGTTTGTATATGGCATGACGAATCTGCTGGACTTCAGGCCGGTGCTGGTCATCCTGCGAGGCGGAATACCTGTCGATCTCAGCATCGTATCGGGCGGATTAGGAACCTTGCTGGCCTTCGTGCTGTTCGTCTGCACCGCGATGATCTATGGCTGCCTGCGTTTCCTGCGCGAATGGCATTCGCCGCTGACGGTTATCAACTTCGTGCTGCTCGGCACCGCTTCGGGATTTGTGCTTGCTGCATTCTACGCGACCTTCTTTGCGACCAATTACTCGCCGACGCAGGCAGGCTTCTTTGCCGACTGGGCTTTCATCATCACCCTGCTCGGACTGTTTGGCCGCAGCGCTTCGCTGTGGCGCAATGCGCGGTTGCGGCCAACTTCGACCGTGCAGACGGCGATCGGCATCAAGCATCCGAACATCGTGCAAAAATCACAGGGTGCAATGGGCGGCTCGTTCAACACGCGCGAGTTTTTCCACGGCAAAAGTCCCGCCTTCCTGCGTGCGATCAAGCCCGCTTTCCTGGTATTGGCCTTTGCGATCCCGCTGTTGCTGCTGTTCGCCGCGCACTCCCACCCTGCTGCCTGGTTGCTCGGCACAGCGTTCGTTCTGCAATATACCGGCCTGCTGGCTGAACGCTGGTACTTTTTCGCCGAGGCGAATCACCCGCAAAACCTCTATTACCAGACCATAGGCTGACATGATCAATCAACGATTCTGGCCGGACAGCTACCGGAACTTCCGCAGCGTTTTCTGGCTGTTGCCCGCTGCACTGCTGCTATTGGCGCTGCCTGCAGAGGCTGCACCCGCGGCGGCCGCCGCGGCCGCTGCTACCACCACGGCATGGTGGGTATGGCCGCTGGCGCTGTTCGTGGTGTGTTTCTTCCTTGGCATGATTGCGGTTCCCGCGGGTGTCGGCGGCGGTGTGCTGTTCGTGCCCATCGTTGGCAGTTTCTTCCCGTTTCATCTCGATTTCGTGCGCGGTGCCGGATTGCTGGTCGCGATGGCCAGCGCGCTGGCTGCCGGTCCTTCACTGCTGAAAAACGGCATGGCAAACCTGCGCCTCGCGATGCCGCTTGCACTAGCCGCGTCGATCAGTTCGATCGCCGGCGCGAAACTGGGCCTGGCCCTGCCGGCCAACATCGTGCAGATCTCGCTGGGCCTGACCGTGCTCGGTATCGCGGCATTGATGATTTCGGCAAAAAAATCCGAATTCCCGCATGTAGCCCAGCCGGACAGGCTGTCCCAGACGCTGGGTATACAAGGTGTGTTCCGCGATGTGATTTCGGGCAAGGACATACCCTGGCACATACACCGCACGCCGATGGGTCTGGTGCTGTTCCTGATCATTGGTTTCCTGGGCGGGCTGTTCGGCGTCGGTGCCGGCTGGGCCAACGTGCCCGGTCTGAACCTGCTGATGGGGGTGCCGCTCAAGGTTGCCGCTGGTACTTCCAGCATGATCCTGTCCATGGCCAGTTCCTCTGCCACCTGGTACTACCTGGACAATGGCGCGATCCTGCCGATTATCGCGGTGCCTTCCGTGGTCGGGATGATGATAGGCGCGCGCATTGGAGCGCACCTGCTGACGGTGCTCAAGGCTTCCGTGATCCGCAATATGGTGATCGCGATCCTGTTGTTTGCCGGCATACGCACCCTGCTCAAGGGGCTGGGCTGGTGGATATGAGGAGGGAATGAGCATGGAAAAACCCGTTCGCCAGATTGCTTCCGAACAACTGTCCTATGCCGAGGTGCTCCACTGGAGCATATTGCTGGGATTCATCGTGCTGGTCGTGACTTTTTTCGCCTACGTGCTGGGCTGGCTGCCTTCGTATGTTCCTCTGGAACGACTGCCTCAATTGTGGGGCCTGTCCGCGACCGAATACCTGAAAGCCACCGGCATCCCGACCGGCTGGAGCTGGCTGTTCATGATGAACAAGGGCGACTTTGCCAGCCAGCTTGGGATCGCGATACTGTCCGGCTGTTCGATCGCCTGCATCATTGCGATCATGCCGGCCTACGCCAAAGCGAAAAACTTCATCTATATCGGGATATGCATACTGGAAATAGCGGTGCTGGTGCTGTCCGCTTCGGGTATCTTCGGGCATTGAGTGAGGTCAACCATGAGTCATCCATTTGAACGCATCCTGCTGGCCACCGAGCATACCGAGTTCGACACGGGGGCAGAGCTTCTCGCTTTTGGCATGGCCAAGCGCTGCGGGCAGCCGCTATCGGCGGTGCTGCCGGTGGTTAGCAATCCTGAATACGAAATCATCGCGCCGCAGCTTGCAGAGCGCGGAGAGCAGGAAGCCGCGGCGAAGATCGAAATGCTGCACAAGGTTGCCGCGACTGAAGGAGTGAAACTCGACATCGTTGCCAGGCGCGGCGAGGAACCCTATCACGAGATCGCCCAGGAAGCGATCGAGCGCAATTCGGACCTGATCATCATCCGCCGCCGCGGCAAGCGCAGCTTTCTGTCCAAGCTGCTGATCGGCGAGATGGTCAGCAAGGTGGCGGGGCATGCACCTTGCGATGTGCTGTTCGTGCCGCGCGCGGCAAGAATGTGGTCGCGCGGGATCGTGGCTGCTGTCGATAATTCGCCGAACGCGCGGAATGTCGCCCATATTGCGGCAAAAATCGCGGCACAATGCGAACTGCCGCTCACGCTGGTCAGCGTCGCCACCCATGATTCAGACAGTATTCGCGCGCAGGCCGAAGCGACCATGTCCGCCGCGCTTGCAATTGCTTCGTCAGCCGGTTCTGATGCCCAAAGCCGCATTCTGGTCGGCAAACCGTTTGAGCAGATTCTTGAAACGGCCAAGGCGCTCGGCACCGACCTGATCGTCGTGGGGCGGCATGGCGAAAGCAATCTGATTCATACCCCGTTCGGCGGCACCACGCAGAAAGTGGTCGGCCACGCCGACATGCCGGTGCTGGTGGTGCGCGGCTGATGCGCTCTGCGGCAAGTCAACGGTAATTCACTGCAATCAATTTGCGTTCGGCAGGGGGTGTTGAGCTTCGGCACATTGCAGCGCCGGGCAGGCTCATTTCAATCAGCTTGCACGCTCAGGGCAGTTTCACCACTGCAGGCGTTCCTGCGCGCAAGGGTTGCTTGCCAGGGAATACCACGTCGACCGGGTATACCGACCCCGTTTTTGTCTGGATCGGTTCCAGACCCAGCGTTTTGATTTTTCCGGCGTAGATCGTTCCGGAAACGGTCACGGATACCGTCTGCCCGGTTTTCAGTTTGTCGATTTGAGGGGAGGGCAGGTCCATGCGAGCAATCATCTCGCCCGACCTCGCCAGCGTCAGCAGCATCCGGGGCTCAAGCCCGGCGGCTACGCTCAGCCCGGGCTCGGCGTCGCGCAGTATCACGACCGCATCGAACGGTGCGCGCAGCAGGGTATCGTCCAGTGCTTTCCGGTCCTGTCGCAAATGCGCCTGCGCTTCGGACAGCATGGACTGACTCTTCACCAGACGCAGCTTCGCCTGATCGAGTTCCGCAGTGGCAACAACCGTTCGTTCATGCAGATCCTGCATACGGACCAGATCGCGCTTTGCTTCCTCTGTTTCGGCCTTGTAGCGGGTGATCGCGGATTCGGTTTCGGCCACGCTGGCCTGGTAGCCGGTGCTGTCCAGAGACAGCAATACCTGGCCTTTCCTGACCTGGTCGCCCACTTCGACATTTACCGCCTTGACCACGCCCGATACAGGCGTCGAAAGCTCCACCCGTTGTGACCACTGCAGGGTTGCCGGCACATCCGCTGCCCACAGCATCTGCGGGAAGAGTGCGGCGGGGATCAGCACTATCCATTTTTTCATTTCAGTTTCTCCCTGGTTGTTGCAACCTCACTCAGCGGCTTGCCCAGCAAGGCTTCCAGGCGCGCGAAGCTCAATGCCAGTTGATATTCGTTGCGGCGGGTGCGCAGTCTGGCATCGGATGTTTCCGCCATGGATGTACCGAGGTTGCTCTTCAGTTCCAGTTCATACAGGCCGCGGCTGCGTTCCAGCTGGAGGTCGCGATACTCGGTGTATTTGCGGGCGGCGTCTCGAGCTGTGCCCTGCAGCCGGGTGATATCCAGGCAGGTCTGCAGCAGCGCCTGGGTCAGATCCATTTTCAGCTTTTCGGTGCCGGCCTGCAGTTTGTTGAAGCGCGCGATCTCGCGCGCTATCCGGGAGTCGGAACGATTGCCCTGGTACAGTGGCCAGGACAGTATCAGTCCTGCACTGTAGTTGTTCCGTGTTGAAGCTGCACGGCTGTAATCGGCCGCTTCGATTTCGGCGTCCAGTGTCGGCCCGGATTCTGCGCGAAGCGAAGCAATGCGCTGTTGTGAAGCAGCCAGCATATCCTGTTGCGCATGCAGCCTGGGGTTGTTGTTCAGCATGACCGGCAGCAGGGTTTCGTAATCGGGGAGGGTGCGCTGGTTACCCGGCAGTTTCGGGTCTTCCAGGTCGCCCGGCAATACCCCGGGGCTGTTCATCGCATTGGCCAGCATTGCGCGCGCGAGACGCTGTCGCTCCGCGCTGGTATTGCGCTTGAGCAGAATGTCCTGGTAGCGCGTTTCAAGATCGGCCAGTTCGACGCTGGATATCTGTCCCTGTGCCAGCCGGTCCTTTCCCTGATCGTAATTCACGTAATAGACCGCCATCAGCTCGTTATCCACGGTGTACTGCATGTCGGCCAGCAGTACATCGAAATAGCGCGCCATGATATCCAGTCGCCGCTGGTCCAGCGTTGAAGTCAGATCGGCCTTGCGTGCCTTGAGCTCGAATGTGGCGGCCAGTTCGGCATCGTCGCTGCGCCCGAAATCGTAGATCGTCTTGCGTGCAGTCAAACGTATGCTGTTGTCGCTGCTGAAGTCCGGCACGCCCGCGGAGGGTCGGCCGCTGCGCAAAATCCCTTCTAGATCGATGCGGGTATCCCGCTGCGAGCCTGCGATATCCCGATCCGCCGCGGCGCTGTCCCGGTCTGCTTCGGCCATCAGCAGATCAGGATGGGCCGAGTTGGCTGCAGCCAGTGCGGCTTTCAGGGTGAGCGTGCCGGCAAGTGCGGGTGCGCAGACTACAGACAGCAAAATCAGGCAGCTGATGCGGCTCAGCAATGGCAGGCCGCAGAGTTTCATTTCGCCAGTTGTCGCTTGTAGGCGCTGAACGACATGGTTTTGCAGGCGCCCTCTGCCACGCATTTGCCGAGCAGCATGAATTCATTCACGTCGAATGCGGTTCCGGGGAAGCGCGTAATCAGGTTGCCGTTCAGGTCGAAAAAATCGAATACCGGTGTCCCATACACGCGGTGCTCAAGGCTGAACGCTTTTTCCGTGGTTTCGGTTCCCTTGAAATCCTCCATCGGGAGGCTGCCGCGGATGTCCACCGTGAAAAGAAGAAAGTGCTTGTGGTAGTAGTCCTGCACTTCGCTCTGGTTGAGGATGGTGTGTTCCATGCGGTAGCAGAACGGGCAATCGGCCTGTTCGAACATGATCATGATGCCGGTTTTGCCTGCCTGCTTGGCATTGGCCAACTCGCTTTTGAAGTCGCCCATTTTCAGATCAAAGAAATACTGCTCGGCATCGCGTGTTTCGGCAAAGCCTGTTCCGGTGCAGATTACGAACAACAAAGTGGCAACAATAATTTTCATGGCCCCATCCTGTCAGATTCACTTGAACCAAACTCGCGCGAGTTTGCCCGGGTTGAATACTGTTTGGACGCGCGGGACAACAGAGGGTTCAAGGCACGACAGCCAGACCGTTGTCCCGGATTCGTTCAGGAATCGACGATCAGGCTTCCCGCATCATGATGCGGTATTGTATTTTCATCGTAATGGCCGAACCGGCGACGATAGATGCAAGCGCGAGGAAGGAGCCAAGCGAAAGCGTCGATACGCCGGTGATGCCCTGGCCTATCGTGCATCCCATTGCGGTAACGCCGCCGAATCCCATCAGTGTGCCGCCGATGATATGGTAAAACATGTCCTGTGCCGATGAAAATGCCTCCCAGCGGAATGATTTGGTGATCAGCGCGTACAGGAACGAACCGATGCCAACGCCGAAAATTGTCGCTACGCCGAAGGTGACGATGTTCGACGCATCGGTCCAGTATGCCCAGTATTCCAGGGTGTAGGCGGTCGGTGCGACAAAGGACATCGATTCTGCAAGGTGGGAATTGGTGCCCAGATAGGTCATTTCCAGCGTGTCGGGGTTTTCGCCGAAGCCGAGATGTCCGGTCAGATACCAGCCGCCGATTATGAGCAGGCCGACCACCAGTCCGGCCAGATTGTTGTCCAGGCTTTTGCGGAAGCTGCTGTCCTTGAATACGAAGATCAGGATCGCCACACCGATCACGACGGCCAATCCCAGCTGCAGGGTTTTGGGTGAGACCCCGACCAGGCCGGAAAGCAGGGAAGACAGCGTTTGACTATGGTCGAACTGCAACGTAACAGCAGGTGCCTGCAATACCTTGACGCGGAATTCGCCAAGTATGCCACGGAGCGTGACCAATGCGGCAAACCCCAGATAGATGAACACGACGACCGATCTGAGGTTGCCTCCGCCGACGCGCACCAGCGTTCTGTTAGCGCAACCGGAAGCGAGCGTCATGCCGACGCCGAAGCACAGTCCGCCGACGATATAGGCGAGCCATGGGAAGCTGCTGCCGGTATAGATGGTCTTGGACAAATCCAGAAAACCATTGTAGGCGAGCAGGTTGGTGCCAATCATTGCCACCGCGATGGCGAGCAGCCAGGCGCGCATGCGGCCCCAGTGTCCCATGTTGACGACGTCAGACACCGCGCCCATGGTGCAGAAATTGGTCTTGTTGGCGATGAAGCCGAATACGATACCCAGACCAAAGCCCCACCAGACGATGGTTTTGATGATAACGGATGCATCCATATTGTTTTACCCCGAAAGAATTGTTGAAAATTTGTCCAGCAATGAATCAGTCCATTGCGTATGCATCCTAGTGCGTAACAGCAGGCAGCTTATGCTATTCCGGCGTTGTTCTCCACGCCGATCAGTTTTGGCAGGTTCAGCTTGCGCGGCGTGATCGTTTTCTTGTCGCGCAGGTAGCCCGATACGACATCCCAGATCGGTTCTCCGGTCGCGCCTTCGCCCACCGGCGCCCAGCCGGCAACCTTGTATTTCTTGTTCGGGTCGAGCGCCTTGCCATTCAGCATCATGTTATTGATGCGCTTGCCGATGGTCTGGCGCAAATCGCAGGTATAGCTGATGCCGCCGACGCGTACCATGTCGCCGCCCTGTTGCATGTAGGGATCGGCGTTGAACAGATTGTCGCAGACATCTTCCATGATGGCCTTGATGGTCGTGCCGGTCATCTCGGTGAGTGTCGTATAGGGATAGGTGATCGCGGTCTGGTCCATCACGTGTTCCATCGTGATCGCTTCGCCGGGCAGCAGCGACGTGCCCCAGCGGAATCCCGGCGAGAACGCTGCATCCGCACCTTTGACTTCCATCAGCGCATCCAGGATCAGCTGGTCGAAAGTGCCATTGAAATTGCCGCGGCGGTATAGCGTGCCTTCCGTGATGGCCAGTTTTTCGGCGAGTTTGGCCTCGTAAGGCGCGCGCACCTTGCTGATCAGCGATGACATTTCAGCATCGGGTTCGATCAGGTTCGCAAATACCGGCAGCAGCTTGTATTTGATGTCCATCACTTTGCCGCCTCTGACATCGAAATCGATCACACCGAGGAACTTGCCGTTGGAACCGGCATTGCTGACCAGGGTTTGTCCGCCGGCATTCTTGACGATGCTCGGCACGGGTACGCCGTCATGAGTGTGGCCGCCCAGGATCGCGTCGATACCGGTGACCCGGGTTGCCATCTTCAGGTCCACGTCCATACCGTTGTGGGACAGCAGCACAACCACCTGCGCACCCTTGGCGCGCGCTTCGTTGACAACCAGTTGCATGTTGTCGTCCTGGATGCCGAAGGTCCAGTCAGGTGTCATGTATCTCGGATTGGCGATCGGCGTGTAGGGGAAAGCCTGGCCGATGATCGCGACAGGAATTCCGTTGATCTGCTTCATCACATAGGACGGGAAAACCGGGTCGCCGAAATCGCTTGTCTTGATGTTTTGCGCGACAAAATCAATCTTGCCCTTGAAATCGTTGTCAACGACGTGCTTGACGCGGTCCGCGCCCAGCGTAAATTCCCAGTGACCCGTCATTACATCGACGCCCAGCAGTTTGCCGGCATCCACCATATCCTGTCCCTTGGTCCACAGCGCAGTGGCTGAACCCTGCCAGGTATCCCCTCCGTCGAGCAGCAGGGAACCGGGCCGGCTGGCACGGATTTTCTTGATCAGCGTCGCCAGATGGGCGAAACCGCCTACCTTGCCGTAGGTGCGGGCCGCATTGTCGAAATCGAGGTAGGTGAAAGCATAGGCTTCGGGTGTTCCAGGTTTGATGCCGAAATATTTGAGCAGTTTTTCGCCGACCAGGTGCGGCGGCCTGTTCATGCTATGTCCGAGGCCGATGTTGACGTTCGGTTCGCGAAAGTAGATCGGCAGCAACTGAGCATGGCAATCGGTGATGTGCAGCAGGGAAACATTGCCAAATGGGGGTAACTCGTAGAAGCTGGCTGCATTGCCTGCGGAGAGCGCTGCGCGGCTGTTCAATGCAAAACCCGAGGCTGCCGCTGCTGCCAAAATCTGCATAAATTCGCGGCGGTTCATGGACATGAGGGCACTCCTGAAAGAGATCTAAGGCTGCTGAGAATTAAGACGCACGGATTAACCGGACGAGCAGTCCGCGTTAATCCGTTGCGAAGCTAGTTAGTCCTACTTGCGGAATACCGGAGTCTGCATGGGCAGACCGTTGCTCATGTAGGTCACGAAATACTCCAGATTGTTATAGTCTTCGCTGTTCGCCTTAAGCGGTTTTGCGCGCATATTTTTCTGGCATTGCTTGAAACGATCTTGCAGCGTAGTGATTTTTGTACCACCACGGAATTCCGGCCAGTGTGAAGCCTGGCCGATCATCATCGAGAGCTGGTCGCTGCGAATGAATTTTCCGGCGCTCTGTACATGGCAGCTCGCACAGGAAAAATTCAGCTGGCCGTTGCGCTTGTAGTAGTATTTCTTGCCCTTTTCGTAGGCGGCCAGCGCGGCCTTGCCCTTAACCTTTACGTTGACTTTCATGCCATCGGACAGACTGCGTGCATACGCAGTCAGCAAACCCATTTGCTTGCCGCCGTATTCCAGTTCTGCTTCGCCATTCTTCTTCAGGCAGGCGTTGATGGCATTTTCGAAAGTGACCACGTGTCCGGCGGTATTGTCGAAATAGGGATAGTTGCCGGCTACATTTTTGCCGCCATGCTTGAAGCAGGAAGAAAACTTTTTGCCGTTCTTGAACGGCGTTTCCCACATGCTCTTTCCCTTGTCCAGATCGATGCCATAGGGCGGGAATGACATGATGTCATCATATTGTGCCTTGGCGTCCGGATTCATGGCCAGTGCGCCATAGATATAATCGTGGAACTTGATGTCCGGAAGAATCTTCTTGTAGTACTTGATCAAAGCCGCGCGGTCTTTTGCAGGGCTGGCATATACAGAGAAGCTGGCGCCGAGCAGCAGCAGTGCCAAAATGGTTATAAGTTTCTGTTTCATATCGTACCTTCCCCTTGGTTGGTAGAATCAAATGTTCTCAAGTCGTTGCCGTGCATCAGGCAACGACCACTTCACCATCAAATTTGGTACCAAGATTGTCAACCGCATGGACAGCGACCTTGTCACCGGGCTTTCCGCCCTTGATCCTGAACCCGATAAATGGATTCTGGGCAATGCCGACACCCCACTGTGCATCAATCACGGTTTTGCCGTTCAGCGTGGCGACAACCATATTGATAAAGTGAGCGGGGATCAGTTTGCCGGTTTTCTTGTCCTTCATCAGACCGGTATCCATTGGATGCTGGATAAGCACTTTCACGTCGACCACATCGCCTTCCATCGTCGCACGCATTTTCATAGCTTCAGCCATGTTGATATCCTCTTTAAAATTGTCAAATCGTATAGATCAAGTTGAATTCTCTAGCCGTCCAGGCTTGATCAACCGCCGCAGCCACCGATCGTGACTTTCACTTCCCGGCTGGCGATGTAATTTTTGCCGCCCGCTTTCACCGCTACCCTTACCAGTGAAGTCTTTGCCATCTTTACGCGTGTGGCGATGTAAGGCTCGGCACCATTCATGAACTGGAAGTCGGCAATCATCGGCGCTGGATTCTTGTCAATGAAGATCGCCATGGAGGTGGTTCCCGGTATGTTGCTGGTGGCAGCAACCGGCACCACAGCGCCGTTTTCCGCGATATCGGGTGCCTTGATCATGATGTCGCTGCTCTCGGCGGCTCCGTCATAACCGGCATTCTTCAAAGCTCCGGGAAGGTCTTTGGTAGTGAAGGCAAGACTGTTCCATGCTGCGGCAAATACTGTGACGGGATTGAGCAGCCCTGTCGCGATCGCTGCAGCAACCGCTCCGACGGAACCTGCGTTTTTCAGAAACGCTCTACGCAATTGATTCATATCACACCTTTCAGATTTAATTTAAATTTGGCTTAAAGACCCTGTACGTAATCGGTAACCAGGTCGATTTCCTTCTCGGTCAGTATCTTGTTCCGGCCAAAAGGGGGCATCACCGAATTCGGGTTGGCGACGGTGGCGTCCCAGATCTGCGCGCGCAATTTGGCGCGATCAGGAAAGCGCTGCTTCATGTTCACCAGAGGAGGGCCGATATTGCCGGCTGCTTCGGCCTTGGGATCGCCCGGTATTGCATGACACGCCAGGCAATTGCCTTTCTTTTTATCGAAAGCCAGACTGCGGCCATCCTCTGCCGCAAAAGCCATACTTGCCAAGCCCAGAGAAGCGATCAGGGAAAACAAAATTGTTGTTTTGATGCGCATTAATATTTCCTCCTCGTTTTGATTTTGTGACTTGCAAAAAAAACTTACATCATTCAAGCAGGCATTGCAAGAAATTACGTTTCTATTATTTGATTTTAATATTACTGTTTTTTAATATTTCTTTGTTGCTATCGTTGCTGGTTAATTTATTGCTATTGGTTAGTTATTGTTATTGGTTGGTTCCAATTTTTTTATCTTTAATTTTGTTTTATCTCGCTTTTAATTGAATCCTCAAACCCTGACGTAGTCCCATCCTTGATGCAAACGCTTGTCGATTTCCTCTACTGCTGAATGCGTAGACCCGGTGTGCGGCAGTAATTTCACGTTTACTCCCTGTTTCTGCAGCTTCTTGATGGTTTGCTGGCATGCCAGCAAATCGAGATTCGGGTATTTTGCCTTCATTATGGCAATACGCTTTGCATAAGGGGATACATCAGATCTCAGTAAATCCAGGCCGCTGCCATTGGCGATGATTTCAACACTGACATGTCGATTCGCGCGTTTGTACGATTTCAGCAGATTCTCTGTTTCATCCAGTGCTGTCTTGAGCCTGATCGGGTTGGAATTGCTGACGTGAACGATGATGTTCCCGGACTTCTGGAAAAATTGGCTGCCTTGTGCTGTTTCAAGCAGGCGCATCAGCTTGGGGTCGCCCATCGAATGTGAACTCGCAAACATGACCCAGCCCGAACCCAATCCCAGCAACAGCATCAGCATGCAGGTCGCCATTTTTGGCATGAATTGAAAGCGGGGGATATGCCATGGCCTCTGACTTTTGCTCGGTGAAATTCTGTTTGCTGGAGGAAGGTGGTAGGCATGCATAACCATTTCCTTGAGGCCGCGCAGCTCGCAGACGCGCTCCTTCAATGCGTCATCCCTGCCGATGGTGATAAACATATCGCCTGTTTCGTGTGGAGCGAGTTCACCATCGATAAAGGAATTCAGGAGTTCATCAGAAATATGTTGAGATTCCATCATATGACCCTCCGTATTTGGCGAGCCTGCACCGGTTGTTGCGGAGCGAGTTCCCGCAGTAGTGTCTTCAATGACTGGCGTGCCCGGCATAAACGGCTCATTACCGTGCCGATCGGAATTGCCAGAATTCTGGCGACTTCGATATATGGGAAGCCTTCCAGATCAACCAGTGTCAGTACCTGGCGTTGGCCGGTGGGGAGTTGGGATACCGCGTCCCTCACCCGGGAAACGACCTGGGATTTCGAGTGGTCATCTTCCGGGGTGATATGGGTAGCGCAATGATAATCCTCAAGTTCATCGATATCTTCCATTTCCCTGTGCTT
>JAJDNO010000076.1 GCA_022340615.1 Gallionella sp.
TTGCGCAATCTCTTCCGGCAAAGTCATCAATACCCTGTGCATTCGCCGCGCCCACGAAGGATTTGTCACCAGATCATTGAAACTAATGAGATAGGTTCGGATGCCAAACAGCATTCCGTTGGAGCGCGGCAAACGTGCCAGAATCGGGCCGAGAGCACAAAAAAATAGCCTAACATACTATTTATGTTAGGCTATTTTATAGTTATGGCGTCCCCAACGAGATTCGAACTCGTGTTACCGCCGTGAAAGGGCGATGTCCTAGGCCTCTAGACGATGGGGACTGTGACTTTTAATCAGCTCTTTTGGTGGAGATAAGCGGGATCGAACCGCTGACCTCTTGCATGCCATGCAAGCGCTCTCCCAGCTGAGCTATACCCCCGGTACCTCGAAGAGCGCGCATTATAGTGATGCGACCTATGCTTGTAAAGCCGATGCATGCCGATTTTTGCGACAGCACAAACAGCGTTTCAATGCTGCCCGAAAAGCTGCCGCGTCACAGGGATCTAGCCTGACAATCCCGGCAAACCTGATTTTGTAACGTGAATTGTACAAAAGCGATATTTTTCCGATACAAAAATGACTGACCATGGCAGCCCGTCAGATGATAATGCAGTTCTGACGTGTTGCTGGCAATCCGGAATACATACAGGTCCCGAATGAGATGACTGCGATGATATCGATACTGATGGTTGATGACGATGCCCAGATACGCCAGTTGCTGGGAGATTATCTTTCCGGCTTCGGCATGTCCGTGGTCACCGTTGCCGACGGGAAAGCGATGGCCGAGGCGCTTGAAAAATCCACTTTCGACCTGGTGATACTGGACCTGATGCTGCCCGGTGAGGATGGACTGACGCTGTGCAGAAAACTGCGCGCCGATTCGGACATCCCTGTGCTGATGCTGACCGCGCGCGGCGAAGCGATGGACCGCGTGGTCGGACTGGAACTGGGCGCGGATGATTACATCGTGAAACCTTTCGAACCCCGCGAACTGGTCGCCCGTATCCAGACGATACTGCGCAGGACGCGCGGCAGCCGCGAAACACGCAGCGACCGGAATGAAGCCGAATTCATGGGCTGGCGCCTGAATTACCTGATGCGCCACCTCGTGTCGCCGAAGGATCTGGTAATTCCGCTCTCCAACGCGGAATTCCGTTTGCTCAGCGTATTCGTCGAACACCCCAACCGGATATTGTCGCGCGAGTTTCTGCTCGACTCCGCCAGGGGAAGAGACATGGAACTGTTCGACCGCAGCATCGACATCCTGGTTTCCCGCGTGCGCCAGAAGCTGAATGACGATTCCCGGACGCCGACCCTGATCAAGACGGTGCGCGGCGAAGGCTATCTGTTCGATGCGAAAGTGACGCGATGAAAATTTCCTTCCCGAATTCGCTGTTCGCGAGACTGTTCCTGCTGCTGTTCGTGATCCTGTCGGTAAGCTATTTTGCCGGCAGGGAAATACTGGTCAGCCTCGGCTTCGAGCGGCCGCCCCTTCCCCAGCCGCATCATCCGTTCAGGCTGTTTGTATTCCTGATCAGGCTGACTGCAGTCGGGCTCACCTCCTGGATCGCCGCGCGCTGGCTGGCCTACCCGATCAGGCGCCTCGCAAATGCCGCGGAAGAACTGGGCAAGAACCTGAACAGCCCGATGATCGACGAGACAACGGGTCCATCCGAAGTCCGCCAGGCATCGAAGGTGTTCAACCAGATGCAGGCGCGACTCAAGCAGCAGATGGAAGAGCGCACCCGCTTTCTGGCAGCCGTATCGCACGATCTGCGCACGCCGCTTACCCGCCTCAAGCTGCGCGCTGAAAAGATTGCCGAGCCCGGCCTGAAATCAGATGTTCAGGGCGACATCGACGAAATGACCAGCATCATCGATACCACGCTCGATTACCTGCGCGGCGATGCGCAGCCGGAGTCCGCCTGTCTGTTCGATCTGGACGCGCTGGTGCATACGCTGGCGGAGGATGCGAATGGCAGCGGCAACCGAACCACGGTGACCGGCAAAATTCAGCCGATCAGGCTGCAGCCGGTTGCAATACGCCGCTGCCTGAACAACCTGCTGGAGAATGCGCTGCGCTATGGCGGAAGCGCAACGATCTCGATGAGCGAGACTGCCGACCGGGTTGTAATTGAGATTCGCGATGCGGGACCGGGCATCCCGCCGGACAAGCTGGAATCGGTGTTTGCGCCGTTTTACCGGCTCGATTCATCGCGCAGCCGCCATTCCGGCGGCGTGGGCCTGGGCCTGTCCATTGCAAGGGATATGGCCAGGAAGCAAGGCGGCAACGTAACGCTGGCAAATGCGCCGGGCGGCGGACTGGTTGCGACGCTGACCCTGCCCAGACAGCATTGAAATCTCAGCATTGAGCATTGCCGGATTTCGATCCGCCTGTATCAAAGCACATACAAAAATGTCCGATATTTTACAAAGCAGACATACCTTGGTTACCCGGCCCGGGTAAATTGCTGATGCGTTCCCTCACAAGACCGAATGCATCAAGTTGCAATATCTGATCAACAAATGGAGAACAAAATGAAATTATCAAGAATCAATGCCAAGCTGGGGCTGGCGGCAACGTTCGTTACCGGAGCAATCCTGCTTTCCTCTTTCAATTCGATTGCAATGGCCGATCCCGCCAATCACTGCAACGAAAAGGCGATGAGCACGCAACAAATGCGACAGCTTATGCAGGAACGCATCAAGACGAGGATGGACAGGCTGGCACAACGGCTGGAAATCAAGGCCTCCCAACAACCTGTCTGGGAAGACTTTGCCAAATCGGTCGAAGCGCTTGCGGATGGAAATGCAAAGAGACCGGGTGATGATGCCGATGCGGCCGCCATTGCCCGTTACCGTGCCGACCGGGCCGCCGAAATGGCAGGCAAGATGTCAAAGATTGCAGACGCGACCGTGAAATTACAGTCCGCACTATCCGAAGATCAGCGCAAGATCCTGAACCAGACCGCTCAACGGATGCTGCACCGCGATCATCGCTTCGGCCGTATGCATCATGACCCTGATCATCGCGGAATGGATCAGCGCGATCCCCACCCTGCTTCTTAGAGGAGCATCGCGCCGGCCTGATCAGTGCGCCGGCGCAGCGGGTGCGGAAGGCGGTGTAGCCGGCACAGCACGCCAGCCGCTCGGACAACTCGCCACATAGGGATAGTAACCATGAGCCGCGTCGCAGTAATACCAGTACTGCTGCGGTTGCGGTGCAAGCGGTTCAGGTGGCGGCGGCTGCACCACGACTGCCGGTAGCGGAACATAGTCATAAGGATCGGGATAGGGATATACCGGTTGCGGATAGAAGAACCATTCTCCGCCGGCTATCCACCACCATCCATAGCGGCCGTCATGCCATGAGCGGTGCCACGCCCCGCTACGCCACAAACCGTAGTCATGGCGGTCAAAGTGGCGAAAATCCCCATGCCAAGGACCCCTGGGACCGCGCCAGTCACCGCCGCGCCAGGCATCGTCACGCCGGCCTTCGTCACGCCGATCGTCGCCGCGCCGTTCTTCCTGGCGCACAATCCTGCCACGCACGTTGCCATCACGACGCTCTTCCTTGCGTACAGTCTCGCCGCGCCTGTCTCCGTCACGCCGTTCTTCCTTGCGCACAGTCACCCTGTGCCTGTCGCCGTCACGCCGGTCTTCCTGGCGCATTTTCCCGTCACGCGAGTCCCCGTCACGCGAGTCACTGGCCTGACGGTCTCTTTCACGCATTCCGCCATCATGACGGTCGCCGCGCATCTCATCCGCTGCAGCGGTGATCGATCCCGCAGCAAGGGTTGCAACGACCAGCCCGCTGATCGCGAGGATATGCCTGATTTTCATATCAGCTCCCATGAATACATCGTTCGTTCTTTCCGATATTCAGCCTGCAAGCAGCCTGACCCTGTTATCTGTCCGCGGGAGGCGGCGGAGGTGGGTAGTTCGGGGGCGGCGGGGGGACCTGCGGCTGGTACTGGTAACCCGGGACCTGGTTGCCCTTCGCATACATGCACTGCTTGTATGCGTTGTCGTAACGCCATTGCGCGCTTCGCGTCGAGTACTCCGCCTGGTTTGCGCCCTGCGATGATCCAGCCAGGAAACCCATGCCGGCGCCGACCGAGGCACCCTGGTCGCCGCCGATCAGTTTACCCGCAACTGCTCCGATCGCAGTTCCCGCTGCCGCGGATCCGACAAAATTTCCAGAACCTGTATCGCCGGATTCCGAAGCGATCACCTGGCTCGCATACTGGCGGCACTGCTGGTCTTCCACGGTAAACACGTCGAATGGCTTGCCCGGTGCCGGCATCACCGAAACCGTGGGGCCGGTCGGACGCTGCGTCGCGCAGCCCGCCAGGACAACCAGCGCAAATCCGGCAGCGGTCATGCTAAACCATTTGGTACCCATATTATTCTCCTTAGTCATTCAAGATAATCGATCGGCATTTTATTGATTGTCATTGTACCGGGGCAACCGGCACAGCGGGCGGTGTAGCAGGTACCGGTTGCCAGCCGCCGGGGCAGGTAGCCACATAGGGATAATAGGCATTCGCGGCCGGACAGAAATACCAGTACTGCTGCACGGCAGGCGCGAAATTCGGCGCATACACGGGTGCAGGCTGCACATAAACAGCCGGCGGTTGCGGCCGGGTGATGTCATAGAAAATGGCGCCACCGACCAGTGCAGGAAACAGCCACCAGCCGCCATCATGATGGCCGCCATCGTGCCAGTAATGTTCGCCGCGGTCGCGGTCGGCGTATGCCGGTGAAACGAATAACATCGCAAGAAATATGATCAATAGTTTTTTCATCAGTTGACTCCTGGAATTGTCCTGATTCCGTTTTTTCGACAAACAAAGCTCCAAGTTGTTCAATGACTGCAACTTGTTCCGGAAAATTAAATCAGAACGATGTATCCGGCATATTTCAGCAATGTCCGGTTTTGTAACAGTTTAAAAATATTCATTCGGGGCAATTATTCTATACTCGCATGCAATTCACTTATTAGCATGTGATGCCGGAATGCAAAATTCCGGGCACGCCTGCAGCCTGACGATGCAAACCAATTCGCAAACCGATTCGATTGACACGTCAAATAAACCGCAACCCATCCGGCTATCCGGAATGGCAGCGATCGCAAGCCTGTTGCTGGCCTGCGCGCTGTCCGTATTCGCAAACAGCAATGCTGCAGCCGCTGAAACATCAGACCCGTTCGGCACCGCCGCAATGCTGCCGCCCAGACCTGCATTGCGTATCGGCGACGCAGCAGCCGATCCCTGTGCGGCGCAACCGCTGGATCACGCGCTGAACCTGCAGGAAGTGGTCAATCTCGCTTTGTGCAACAACCCGCAGACACGGGTGGCATGGGCGAATTCGCTGGTACAGGCTGCGCAGGTCGGAGTCGGCAAGTCGGCCTATTTGCCCGGCGTCGACCTTAATGCGGCGGCCAATCGCACCACAGGAAGCACACCCGCCGTCAATCAGCGCAATGTCGGCGTGACGTTTTCGTATTTGCTGTTCGATTTCGGCGCGCGCTCGGCCACGCTGGAATCCGACCGCCAGCTGCTCGATGCCGCAATTGCGACACAGGACCGAACCGTGCAGTCGGTGTTTCTCGCCGCAGTGCAGGACTATTACCAGGTACAGGCTGCTTCCGCCGCGCTCGATTCGGCGCGTGACTCGGAACGCGCAGCAAAGGAAAGTTACGATGCCGCCGAAGCCCGCTACAACGCAGGCAGTGCAACGCCCGCAGACAAGCTGCAGGCGCAGACCGCTTATTCCCAGGCGACGCTGAACCGCATCAGCGCCGATGGCAACCTGAAGAACGCACAGGGCACACTGGCAAACATGCTCGGAATGGATGCGAACCGGGGCGTGCCGCTGGTACCGGCCGATACCAATCCGGTTCCGGACAATTTCGAAGGCAATATCAGCGCGCTGATCAAGCAGGCGCGACAGCAACGTCCCGACCTGCTGGCCGCGGAAGCCCAGGTGAAGGCCGCACAGGCCAGTGCGGATGAGGCCCGTGCGGCAGGCAGACCGACAATTTCGCTGAGCGCCTCGTCCAGCCGCTACTACTATTCGGGCATCGATACCAATAGCTCAACGCTGGGTGTCAACCTGAACGTTCCGCTCTTTTCCGGATTTTCGACCACCTATCGCGTGCGCTCTGCCGAGGCGCAGGTAGAGGCAAGAAATGCGCAACTGGAGCAGGTGCACCAGCAGGTCGCGCTGGATGTCTGGACCGCCTACCAGAACCTGACCACCGCGACTCAAGCGCTGCGCACCACGGCGGTTCTGCTGGACAGCGCGCAACAATCGGCAAAGGTTGCGCTGGGCCGCTACAAGGCGGGGGTCGGCAGCATACTGGATGTACTGAACGCGCAAAGCGCATTGGCCAGCGCGCACCAGCAACGCATACAATCGACCTTCAACTGGAACATCAGCCGCGCCACGCTGGCCGAGGCCATGGGCAGCCTGGACGCAAGCCTGCTGCAAATCCTGTCGGACGGGAGCGCCCCTAAGCCCTTGGAAAACCAGCCTGGTAAAAATCCACTCCAGAAAATCCAACCATGAAAAAATTATTCCGCTCCCCGCTCGCATTGACCGCGCTTGCTGCGATCGTAATCGCTGCCGGCATCGCCTATTACTGGCTGCACAATGCGGATGCGCCGCCGCAATACCGCACCCAGACTGTGGAAAGAGGCGACGTAAGCCAGACCGTGTCTGCGAACGGCACGATCAACCCGGTCACGCTGGTCAGCGTCGGCACGCAGGTTTCCGGCACCGTCAAAAAACTCTACGTGGATTTCAACAGCAAGGTGAAAAAGGGCCAGATATTGCTCGAACTCGATGATTCCCTGCTCGCCGCGCAACTGAAGCAAAGCGAGGCTAATGTCGAAAGCGCGCAGGCCTCGTTTGATCTTGCCGCCGCAAACGAGAAACGCACAAGCGACCTGTTCGCGCTGGAATATGTCGCCCGGCAGGATCTCGACACCGCGGTGCAGACAAAAAAAGCCGCCGCAGCACAGTTATTGGCTGCGCGAGCGCAGATGCAAAGAGATCGCGCCAACCTCTCCTACACGGTGATCCGTTCTCCGGTATCCGGCGTGGTGGTGGACAGGGAAGTCGATGTAGGACAGACCGTGGCAGCCAGCCTGCAGACCCCGACGCTGTTCAAGATCGCGCAGGACCTGTCCAAAATGCAGATAGACACCAATTTTGCCGAAGCGGATATCGGCGGCATCCGTGTCGGACAGCTGGTGCGCTTTACCGTGGATGCATTTCCGGACCGCCACTTCAAAGGCGAAGTCAAACAGATACGGCTTAATCCGACCACCGTATCGAACGTGGTCACCTACGACGTGGTGGTCAACGTGGACAATCCGGAAAAGATACTGCTACCCGGGATGACCGCCTATGTAAACATCGCGGTGGCCGAACGCAAGGACACCTTGCTGGTTCCGAATGCAGCGCTGCGCTTCAAGCCTGCCGCCGGCGAGGTGAAGAAGCTTCCGGTCAAGGCCACGCCCGCGACCGGCGGTGCCAGCAACAACGGCGGCAACCGTCCCGGCGCTTCAGCGGGCGGGAAATCCGGAAACACAAAACAACAGAGCGACACGTTTTCAGGCAAGGTCTATATCCTGGAAAACGGAAAATTGAAACCGGTCAAAGTGATGTTCGGCATTACCGACAACCGCAACACCGAAATTGCCGGCGGTGACCTCAAAGCAGGCGACCAGGTCGTGCTTGGCGAAACGCAGGCGGACCAGTCGCAAAACGCTGACCGCAGACCGATGAGATTGTTCTGATGAGCGACGATGTTATCCGCATCGAAGACCTGCACAAGTCATACCGGACTTCTGCCGGGCTGTTCCCCGCGCTCAAGGCGATCACACTGAGCATCAGAACGGGCGAATTCGTCGCGATCATGGGCCCGTCCGGATCCGGAAAATCCACTTTCATGAACATTCTTGGATGCCTCGACAAGCCCAGCTCTGGCCGCTATCTGCTGGATGGCAGGGACATCGAAAATCTGGACAAGGATGAACTCGCATCGCTGCGCAACCGCACCATCGGCTTCGTGTTCCAGGGATACAACCTGTTGCAGCGCATGTCGCTGCTGGACAACGTCGCGCTGCCGCTGATCTACTGCGGCGTGGAACCCGAACAGCGCCGGCAACGCGCGCATGAACAACTTGCCAAGGTCGGGCTCGCAGACAAGGCCGCATCGCTGCCCAACCAGATTTCCGGCGGCCAGCAACAGCGCGTCGCGATCGCGCGAGCGCTGGTCAACCATCCACGCCTGATCCTTGCCGATGAACCGACCGGCAACCTGGACAGCCATACCAGCGAAGAAATCATGGCATTGTTCGACAAACTCAACCAGGAAGGGATCACCATTGTGCTGGTCACCCACGAGGAGGACATCGCACGCCATGCCAGGCGCCAGGTGCGTTTCCACGACGGCCACGTCGTCAGCGACAAAGTCATGGAAAGAGCTACCGCATGAGCGGCGCAACCGACAGGAAGTCCGGATTCTTTGCGATGCTCGGCGAAGCCTGGCGCGCAATGGGGGCAAACCGTCTGCGTACATTCCTGACCATGCTCGGCATGGTGATCGGCGTCGGTGCAGTGGTGCTGATGATGGCGATCGGTCAAGGTGCCCAATATGCGATAAAGCAGACCATCGCCGGCATGGGCAGCAACCTGTTCATCCTGATTTCCGGAAGCACTTCGTCCGGCGGCGTGCGTTCCGGCGGGGGCGGCGGATATACATTGAATGTCGGCGACGCGGATGCGATTGCCGAACTGCCCGGCGTGCAGGCAGTCGCACCGATACAACCAGGCACCGCGCAGGTCGTTTACGGGCCGAACAACTGGAACACCTCGGTGATCGGCACCACGCCGGGCTATCTTGAAGCCCGCTCCTGGCCGATCGCTTCCGGCGAAGCATTCACAAACTCGGATGTGCGCTCGGGCACGCGTGTTGCGCTGATCGGGCAAACGGCCGCACAGAATCTGTTCGGCGATGAAGACCCGGTCGGCAAGACCTTCCGCATACGGCAAAGTCCGTTTGTGGTTCTCGGCACGCTGGCACTCAAGGGCCAGGGGATGGACGGGCGGGACCAGGACGACTCCATCATCATTCCGATTACCACCGCGCAGCGACAGGTTTTCGGCTCGCAGTTTCCCGGCTCGGTGCGCATGATGATGGTTCAGACCTCCAGCCAGGAAATCATGCCCGAAGTGCAAAAATCCATGGTGGCGCTGCTGCGCCAGCGCCACCGGTTGCGCGAGGGCATGGACAATGATTTCTACCTGCGCAACCTCACCGCGGCTGCTGATTCAGCCGCAGAAAGCACGCGGGTGATGTCGCTGCTGCTCGGCGCGATTGCATCCGTGTCACTACTGGTCGGCGGCATCGGCATAATGAACATCATGCTGGTGTCGGTCACCGAGCGCACCCGCGAAATCGGGATACGCATGGCGATCGGCGCGCGCGAGCGCGATATCCTGCAGCAGTTCCTGCTGGAAGCGATTATCATTTCGGTGGTGGGATGCTTCATCGGACTGCTGCTCGGAATCGGTGCCGCGCTGCTGACCGACTCGCTGACCGGGACCACGGTGATCATCTCGGGCAGTTCGGTCCTCGTTGCGTTCAGTGTTGCCGCAGCGGTCGGAATCTTCTTCGGATTCTATCCGGCTCGCAAGGCTGCGCTACTCGATCCGATCGAGGCGCTGCGCTATCAGTAGGCCGGCCGATGTGGCCGGCACTGCCCTTAATTCCCAAACTCAATTGTCAACAATTCAGCTCACGTGATATTCTCGCGTCTCTGCCTATCGTTAATCAGTAATGTCAGTATCCATCAAGACCCCGGAAGAAATCCGAAAAATGCGCGTCGCCGGCCGGTTGACCAGCGAGGTGCTCGATTACATCACCCCGTACGTCAAGGCGGGCGTGACCACAAACGAACTGGACAAGCTCTGTCACGACCTGATCGTCGATGTACAGCAGGCCATTCCCGCGCCTCTCAACTATGCGCCGGGCGGACATACGCCATATCCGAAATCGATTTGCAGCTCGATCAATCACCAGGTGTGCCACGGCATTCCCGGCGACAAGGCGCTCAAGAACGGCGACATCGTCAACCTGGACATTACCGTGATCAAGGACGGTTATCACGGCGACAGCAGCCGCATGTTCTTTGTCGGAGAACCGTCCATCCAGGCGCGGCGCCTGTGCGAGGTCACCTGGCAGGCAATGTGGCGCGGCATCAGGGCTGTCAGACCGGGCGCCTGTCTGGGCGACATCGGCCATGCAATCCAGAGCTTTGTCGAACCGCTGGGTTACGGCGTGGTGCGCGAATTCTGCGGACACGGCATCGGGCAGCGCTTCCACGAAGAACCTCAGGTACTGCATTACGGCCGCCCGAATACCGGAATGAAACTCGAGGCCGGAATGACCTTCACGATCGAGCCGATGATCAATGCCGGCAAGCCGGATATCAAGCAACTGGGCGACGGATGGACCGTGGTCACCAAGGATCACAGCCTGTCGGCGCAATACGAGCACACGATACTCGTGACCGATACCGGATTTGAAGTATTGACCGTTTCAGATGGCACCCCTCCCCCTCCCTGATAATATAGCTGCGCTGCGTGAGTCGTTAAGCAATGACCGGCTGGCCCTCGAACAAAGCTTCGCGCAAAATCACAACGCGGCGCGGTTGCTCAGCGCGCACAGCCGGCTGATCGACCGCTACCTGCACCAGGTCTGGCAGCTGTTGTCGATGCCGGATCATATTGCGCTGATCGCGGTCGGCGGCTACGGACGTGGAGAGCTGTATCCAAAGTCGGACATCGATTTGCTGATCCTGTTGAAAGCCGACAAGCCGGACGAGGCGTTGCAGCAAAAACTGCATCAACTGGTCCATATGCTGTGGGACATCGGCCTGGAGGTCGGCCACAGCATACGCACCGTCCCGCAATGCCTGGGCGAGTCGGCCGACATCACCGTGCAGACCAATCTGCTCGAGGCGCGTTTGATCACGGGCGATGCAAGACTGTTTTCGGAATTGAAAAATTTGCTGCATCAATATCTGGAACCGCGCGAATTTTTTCTCGCCAAGCAGCATGAACAGCGGCAACGGCATGCACGCATTGCCGATACTGATTACAACCTCGAGCCCAACCTGAAGGAAAGCCCAGGCGGCCTGCGCGACTTGCAGACCATCACCTGGATCAGCCGTGCGGCCGGACTGGGCACACGCTGGAGCGATCTCGCCAGGGCCGGACTGATCAGCGTTTCCGAGGCGCGCCAGATCGCCCGCCACGACAACCTGCTGCAAACGCTGCGGATACGCCTGCACTATCTTGCCAAGCGCCGCGAGGACCGGCTGATATTCGAATTTCAGACTCCGCTTGCCCAGCAGATGGGAATCAACGCGTCGGCGAATCGCCGCGCCAGCGAGCACCTGATGCAGCGCTACTACAAGACCCGGCTCGCGGTGCGCCAGTTCAACACCATCCTGCTGCAAAACCTGCATGACTACCTGTTCCCCGAAATGCCGCCTCAGCATGCGCTCAACGAACGGTTCCGGGTGATCGGCACGCTGCTGGATATCCGCGACGAGCAGTTGTTTGAACATACGCCTGAAGCAATTTTCGAACTGTTCCAGCTGATGCAGAAAAATCCGGAACTGACCGACTTCAGCGCAAAGACGCTGCGTGCGCTGTGGCGCGCACAACACAAGATCGATGCGGCATTCCGCCGCAACCCGGTAAACCGGGAACATTTCATGGAGATACTGCGCCAGCCCCAGGGTGTGCTGCACACGCTGCGGAGGATGAACCAGTACGGCATACTCGGACGCTATATCCCCGCGTTCGGGCGCGTCGTCGGACAGATGCAGCACGATCTGTTTCACGTCTACACGGTTGACGAACACATCCTGATGGTGGTGCGCAACCTGCGCCGTTTTGCTTTGCCGGAATTCTCGCACGAGTATTCGCACTGCAGCAGGCTGATCGGCGAATTTGCCCGCCCCGAGGTGTTGTATGTCGCCGGGCTGTTTCACGACATCGCGAAAGGACGCGGCGGGGACCATTCCCAACTCGGCAAGAAAGACGCCAGGGCTTTCTGCAAGCAGCACCTGCTCAGCCGCGATGACACGGAACTGGTGGTATGGCTGGTCGAGCATCACCTGACTTTTTCCGCGACTGCGCAGAAGCAGGATCTGTCCGACCCCGAAGTGATCGCGAATTTTGCCGCAAAGATCAAGAACGAGCGCTATCTGGTCGCGCTGTATCTGCTGACGGTCGCGGATGTGCGCGGGACCAGCCCGAAAGTCTGGAATGCATGGAAAGCCAAGCTGATCGAAGACCTGTACCGCGCGACGCGGCGCTACCTGAAAGACGGAAAAATCACCAATCTCCTGGACAATATCCGGACTCAGGCTGCGACCACGCTGAACCTGTATGCGATGGCACCGGAATCCTACAAGCTGCTCTGGGCACAGTTTGACGACAGCTATTTCCTCGATCACGAAGCGCAGGAAATCTCGTGGCACACCCGCTTGCTCGCCCACAAGGTGAACACACCCGAACCTGTGGTCAAGGCGCGGCTCAGCCGTGTCGGCGAGGGATTGCAGGTAATGGTTTACTGCACGGACCGGCAAGGACTGTTCGCGCGCATCTGCGATTTCTTTGCGCGGATGAGCTTCACCATCGTCGAAGCCAAGATTCATACCACCCTGCATGGCTATGCGGTGAACAGCTTCCAGGTCATGGAGGCCACGCGCACCAATACGGCCTATCGCGACATCATGAATTACATCGAATTCGAATTGGCGCAGCAGATCGAACAGAACAAACCGGTATCGCCGGCTACACCTGGCAGGGTCAGCCGCCAGTTGAAGCATTTTCCGCTCGCCACCGAGGTCGGGATCAGGCCGGACAACAAGGGCATGATGATCCTTACGCTGGTTGCCGGCGACCGCCCCGGACTGCTGGCGCGCATCGCGCTGATTCTGGACAAGTTCAATATTCACCTGCACCGTGCCAAGATCAATACACTGGGCAGCCGCGTCGAGGACGTGTTCTGGATCAGCGGCGCAGCTCTCGACCAGCCGGAGAAGACCGATGCGCTGCGCAAGGCGATGCTGGAAATCTGAGCCGTGGCTGCGGGCCGGGAGATCACCGTGAGCAGAACAGCTTGAATTCCGCGATCATCGGCGGTGGTTACGCGGGCATGGCAGCCGCGGTCGAACTGGCAGGTCGCGGAATCCCGGTCACCGTATTCGAAAGTGCACGGCAGCTCGGCGGACGCGCGCGCGGCCTGTCATACAACGATACGCAACTCGACAACGGCCAGCACCTGTTGCTTGGATGTTACCGCGATACCCTGCGTTTGATCGAGAAAGTCGGCGGCGACAGCGAGGCAGATTTTCTGCGCATACCGCTGCAACTTGAGCTGCACGGCGAGTTTTCGATGAAAGCGCCGCAACTGCCCGCCCCGTTGCACCTGCTGGCCGCGCTTGCCGGCGCCAGAGGTCTGTCCGTATCCGACCGGCTGAATGCGGTGCGCTTCATGATGAAACTGCGCCGCATCAATTTCCGTTTGCCCGTCGACATCACGGCAACCGAGTTGCTCGCGCAATACAACCAGGGTGCAGACCTGACAATCATGCTCTGGGAACCGCTGTGCATCGCAGCGTTGAACACGCCGGTACACAAGGCTTCCGCACAGGTGCTGCTCAACGTGCTGCGGGATGCGCTGAATCGAACACGCGCGGACAGCGACATGCTGCTGCCGCGCATCAGCCTTACCGCACTGTTCCCGCAACGCGCGGCGGACTATGTCGAACGGCATGGAGGCCAGGTGCGCATCGGGTGCGGCGCGAATGCACTGCATCCGCGCGAAGACGGAATCGAGATCAGCACCACGCAGGGCAGTGAAATTTTCAGCCACGTGATCTGCGCAGCGCCGCCAAATGCTGCCGCAAGACTGCTGCGCCCGATCTCCGGATTGGCACAGACCGCCGCACGGATCGACCGTCTCGAGCAGCAACCGATCTACACCGTGTACCTGCAATACCCTGAATCGGTCGCCCTGCCCCGGCCGATGCTCGGCCTGCACCGGCGTTACAGCCAGTGGCTGTTCGACAAGGGTCTCATTGCGGGCCAGCATGGCCTGCTTGCCGCAGTGATCAGCGCGGAGGGCATACACCAGGAATTGTCCCAGGATCATCTTGCACATAAGGTGATCGCGGAACTGCGTGAAGAATTCGCTATCGCGGAACAGCCGAAGTGGGTCAAGGTGATCGCCGAAAAGCGCGCCACGTTTTGTTGCGCTCCGAACCTGCAGCGCCCGGCACATCAGACATCCCTGCCGCAATTGCTTCTGGCAGGCGACTATATCGAGGGCGATTATCCGGCTACGCTGGAAGGAGCGGTGAAGAGCGGTTTGGAATGCGCCGCAGCGATACTGGCCCGGCCGCGCTGAATCACGAAGCCTGCGACAGCAGTTCGTCGAGCCACAATTTCCAGCTCAAATATTTTTTCCGCAGCGCCGCATTCTCCGCCGCCGCTATCCTTGTACTGCTGCGATGGCTTGCCGGTTCCATGCCGGCTGCGAGCAGCGCGGCCCCGTTCAGACTGGATTCGCGCTGGTGCAAATGATGCACCTCGAACGGCACGCACACGGCTATTCCCTGCTGCAGGCAAAGCAACTCGGACAATCCACCGGAAAGGAATACACGCTCGATCGCGCACTCGCGACTGAAGTCCTCCAGTATCCGCGCCACCCTGAAAATGACGGCTTCCAGCAGCAATGCGGCAATCCGTTGCCGCGTAAGGTGCGCTACAGGCCCGGAGTAGCGGATGCCGATATCGCCGCGGAAATACGGCGCGCCCAGCCCGCTGGGCTCGGCGACGCAGTAAATATCGTCCACCGCAAGATCTTCATGCCGGCATTGATCGACCGGATACGGCGCAAGTGCTGCCGCGACGGAATTCAGCGTGCCTTCGAGCGCGAAATGCGGAAGCCGGTTGCCGTCCTGGTAGATCAGGGTTTGCAAGTAACCGTCGTATAACAACTTCCCGTCCGGCAGGTATCGGATCGCGAAGCAGCCGGTGCCGAGGTTGACCAGTGCTTCGGGCTGTTCTTCGCGGACGCTGGCAAACAAAGCGGCTGACTGATCGCCGACGCTGGCCTGCAGTTCCAGTCCGTTGTCCAGTCCCAGCCCGATGCCGGCAGAAGTCCTGATCTCCGGCAGTATCTCCGGGGGTATATCGAACAGCCTGCACAGCTGTGCCGACCAGTTCTGTTCCCGAATGTCCATCAGTTGGGTGCGCGCCGCCATCGATGCGTCGGTGATGAAATGCCGGCCGCCGGTCAGGCGCCAGATCAGGAAGGTATCCAGCGTGCCGGCGCGCAGTTCGCCGCGCTTAAGGCGCAACAGCCATCCCGGATTTTCCTGCAGCACCACACGCAGCTTGGCGGCAAAATAATATGGCGTCAGCGGCAAACCGGAAATGCGGTGGATATCATTCCGGTATGCATGCAGCGCTGCACAGCTCGCCGAGCCGCGATTGTCCTGCCACGAGATCAATGCGGTAAGCGGCTGGCCTGTGGATTGTTGCCATACCAGGAAGGATGAACGCTGGCTGCACATGCCAAAGCTTGTGCAATCACCCGCATCGGCGATACAGTTGACGAGCAATTGCTCGGCTGCCTCCGCATAGGCCAGCGCATCGCTTTCATAGCGCCCGGCATTGGCAGAAATTTCGGGAGCCGGACATGAAACGAGATTGCCAAGCACACCGTTCCGGTCCAGCAGTCCCGCCTTGATCGAGGTGGTACCGAGATCAAGCGCGACTGCGAAAACAGGATGGCGTGGCAGCATATCAATCCGGTTGAAGTATTCAACAAAAAACGGCATTGCGGGTCGTGAAACAAAAAGGCCGGGGTTACCCGGCCTTCTCACCTATTCCGGGCTGGACGAAGCCCCGCGTGCATCGCCAGGATGCTGCTCATCCGCCGGCTTGCCATTGTTGTCCTGGTGATCCGGCTTGCTGCCTTGTTTATGGTCGGACTGTTTGCTCTTCTGCTTTTTCGCCGGTTTCTTGCTGGCTGGCTTGGCCGCAGGCTTACTGTTGCCGGGTTTGCCTGTCGGTTTCCTGTTCTCCTGTTTGGCCGAAGGCTTCATATTCTCCGGCGCCGGCGTCGTGTTCGCTGGCGCATGTTGCACATTTTCCGGAGCGGGCTTCCTGTTCGATGACTGGTCAGACGGATTCAGGAAGTCGGCGAAACCATTACGGTTCGGCTGTTCATGATTGCCGCCGCGCGCAGCGGGTTGGCTGGCACTACCATGGGCAGGCCGGGGGGCCAGCTCGCGATACTGATTCTGTTGAGTATGCTGTTCCTTGCGTTGATGACGTTCCTCGTGCTGATATTGGGGTCGCGGATGATCCTCGTAGCGTCCGGCCTTGAACAGTCCGATGCCGCGCAGGTATCCGCTCCAGAACAGCACGTACCTTGGGCCGTGGCATACCCCCCGGTATTCCTGGTTGTTCTGGCCGGCATAAAGCCCCGAGTCAAAGCTGCAATAGTGATTGTTGCCCCGGCTCCAGCCATCGCGATAGCCCGGCATGTCCTCTCCGCTGCCGTAGCTGCGGCAGAGGCGGGCAATCTCTCGCGCCTGGTAGGGGCTGCCTGATTCGCCGTCGGACAGTCCAACCTCGAACCAGTCGTCGTTGGTGCATGCCTGCAGTGCGCCAACGTTGAACTCGCTGCGATCCTCTTCGTGGCGCAGGTGCGCCAGTTCTTCCAGAAGATCGTGGTAACGGTGCGGATCCTTCTCGGCAGCCAGGCCTTTTCGCACCCGGTCAAGCTTGTATTCGATATTGTGGTGATTGGCTTGGGCCTGGCGCAGATCCCGCCCCAGCCGGTAGCGTTTCTGGAAGGCAATTGCCATGTCGGAAGGGCACACCCCCCGGTAGGGATATCCGGCCAGACCCTGCCTGAGTCCGTTGTCCGGCGTGCAGTATTGCCGTATTCCCTGCTGCCAGCCAACCCGGTAGCCTGGCGCGACATCCGCCGGGCAGACATTCTGGAATGCCTGCCCTGCGACGCCGGCACGATAACCGTTGTCGCTCGTGCAATAGCTGCGGATGCCCTGATTCCAGCCGGTCTGGTAGGCATTGGCATCCGGAGTGATCTGGTATTCGCTGCAGCGCTTGCGGTAGCTGTCCAGGTGGGTGAAATAGATTCCCCGCGCACCGTCGTTGTAGCCTATGGTGCGCCAGTCTGCAGTCTCGCAATCCTTTTTCGACATCGAAGCGCAACCGGCAAGCGTGCCGGCCAGCCAAAGCATGGCGAGCGTGTAGAACAGTCTGTTCATGATTCCCCTCCCTGAATTTCAGGTTCATTGTAACTGAATGCAATACAAGCCGCCCAGCCTCAGTCCGATTCCGCGATCGGTTCCATGCCTACACCAACCCGTTCACTGGCGATGATCTCCGATATGCGAAGCATCGTGTCTTTGGAAAGTATCGCGAGAATCGACAATGGCATGCGGCGGCGCAGCAAGTCTTCAGGATGAACAACCATTTCGGTACGCGCACAAAAAATTAAATCCGCGTAGATGAACGGGAGCGCGGGAACGATGCGTTCGGCCAGTTGCGGCTCGTTCGATACACTATCCAGCACCTGTTCGACCCGTTTGCCGTGGCGCCGCATCAGCCACTTTGTGCATTCGCGATCGATGCCAAGGTTTTCTGCCCGTGTGCATATGGAATCAGACCACGGTAAAAAGTCCGATTCCGGTGCCCAGGGAAAGGGACGATCTTTGGTGGCACACGGCACATCGACTCCGATTTGGCCGCACACCGTGTCGACGATGGACGCCGCATCTTCGCGCGCCGAGGTCAGCTTCCCCCCGATCGAATAATGCGCGCCATTGTTAGCGGTCTTCATCTCCCAGTCGCGGCTGGCCTCCGACGGCGAAGCTTTATCGCTGTGTTTCATCACCCGCACTCCGGCATAGCTGCCGACGATGTCCTGCTCTGTCCATGCCTTCCTGAGGTAACGATTGGCTGCAGCCAGCAGATAGGCGATGTCCCCGGACTCGACCGGGACCGGTCCCGGCTTACCTTTGTAGTCGTCATCGGTGGTGCCGACCAGCGTCCTGCCATACCATGGGATCATGAAGAATACCCGGCCATCGGATTTCGCAGTCAACAGCAGCGCCTCTTCGGAAAGCTGGCCCGGCATCACGAGATGCACGCCTTTGGACAACCGGCACCAGTCCTGGCCCGGTTGCGGGGCAGACAACCACTGGCCGTTGGCATGGACAATCTGCCGGGCAAGAACCTGCGCACCGTTGTCATTGGTCATGTCCCGCAGCGTTGCGCCGCAAGCCCGGCCATCCGATTCGATCAGCCCGGTCAGCCGGCAATAATTCACGCAAACCGCGCCTGCTTCTGACGCACCGTCGATCAGCTCCAGCACCAGCCGCGCATCGTCGGTCTGCGCATCGCCATAGGTAAATCCGCCTTTCAGTCCGGTATCGGCGAGAAAAGGAAAGCGTTCGGAAAATTTTGTGTGGCCATACTGGCGATGTGCAAGTTTCTCGCCCGGAAATTCGGCGAGGAAATCGTACAGCATCAATCCCGCCTTCAGTTGCAGCATGCCTATGCGGCTGTCGTTATAAACCGGCACGCCGAAACGCAGCGGCCACACGCGGTGCGGCGCCAGTTGCAGCAAGCGCTGCCGTTCCCGCATTGCCTTGCGGACCAGCTTGAAATCGAAATTCTCGAGGTAGCGCAAGCCGCCGTGGATGAGCTTGCTCGATGCAGAAGAAGTTGCGCCTGCCCAGTCACCCTGCTCCACGATCGCAACACTCAGCCCGCGCAGCGCCGCATCGTATGCCGTCCAAGCGCCGTAAATTCCGCCTCCGCAGACCAGCAGATCGAACTGCTTGCCGGCCAGCCTGGAAAAATCGCGTTTCATCTGTCCCTAAATTGCAGCGCTTTTTTCGGCAAATCGCTGATCAAAATGTCCACGCCAAACTCCAGTGCCTTGCTGATTTCCGCATCGCTGTTGCAGGTATACACCGCAATCAGTTTGTCATTGTCGCGCAGCAGCCTGACCATGGACTGATCAAGCGACTTGATCGGCAGGCAGAGTCCGCGCAGAAAGGATTGCTCCGCCAGCACGCGTTGCGCATCCGAACAGGTCTGGTCTGTTTCCAGGTTGTAAACCAGCGGGAATCCCGGCGCAAGCTGATGCGCATAGATCAGGCTGACGAGATTGAAAGAGGAAACCATGAACATATCGCCCTGTGCCGTGCCGGCGATCTCCAGCGTTTGCCGCACCTTTGTTTTCTGGCGTGAAGTTTTTTCCCAGTCGCGATTCTTTATCTCGAGCAGCAGACGGCAGCGCGTGCGGTACGCATCCAGAAATTCCTTCAGGCTCATGATGCCTTCCGGTTCGGCATGCGCGGAGAAGTGCGCGGCAAAGTTCATCGCCTGCAACTGCGCATAATCGAAATCGTCGATATGCCGAAGCGGAAATCCCAGCTTGCCGAGAAAGCGGTCATGCCACAGCACCGCAACCTCATCGCGGCTGAGTTGCACATCCGTTTCGATGCCATCGATCGGATATTCCAGCGCCTTGTCGAATGCCGAGCGGGTGTTTTCCGCCGCCTCCCGGTTGGCGCCGCGATGGGCGAAAATTAAAGTATCTGTCATCGTAATTCGTGCAATCGGTCAAGTTATATCGTGAAGGACGACGACCAGCCAGGCCGTCAATCCGAAGCCCGCATTGTAAATCGCGTGTACCAGCATGGCAGGCCAGACGCTCCCCAAACGTTCGCGCAGGTGACCCAGCACCAGTGACGGTCCGGCCACGGCCAGCGCCCAGACCAGCGGCTGTGCGCGCAGATGAAGCGCGACAAAAACCACAGTGACCAGCACATTGGCCAGCGTGAGCGGCCCGAGCCGGCGCGGTTTGCCGTTCGCAGCCAACAGCCGCAACGCCTGCCCCTGCAGAATGCCGCGAAACACCAACTCTTCGAGCACCGGCTGCACGAACACCAGAGAAGCCCAGGCCGGCAACCCGGAGGGATGACGCATATACGGAGCAGCCCACAGTGCCAG
>JAJDNO010000021.1 GCA_022340615.1 Gallionella sp.
TGCATCGGCTGTTTGCGCTGCATGGAAGCATGCAAGATGGAAAACAGCGTGCAGATGGATGCGAACCACCATCGCACCTGGGTCGAGCGCTACGTGTATCTGGAAGGCTCGGATACAGCACTGGTCGACAGCCAGGCCGACCCGCAGAACATCGCATTTGCCGGCTCGGAAACAAAATTCCGTTTTGACAACCGCTACAAGGATAAAAAGGTCGACAAGGCATTCTTCGTGGCCAAGCTGTGCAACCAGTGCGAGCATCCATCCTGCGTCGAGGTATGCCCGACCGGCGCGACCTTCAAATCCAAGGACGGCCCGGTGCTGATCGATACGACCTACTGTATCGGCTGCCAGTATTGCGTGCAGGCCTGCCCCTATGGGGCGCGCAGTTTCAACGAGTCCAGGGGAACCGCGGAGAAATGCAATTGGTGCTACCACCGTATCACCAAGGGGCTGAATCCCGCCTGCGTCGAGGTATGCCCGACCGGTTCGCGCATTTTCGGCGACCGCAACGACCCGGACAGCCCGGTCAGCGTTTTCATCCGCAATAACCACGTGCAGGTGCTGAAGCCTGAAATGGGCAACGCACCGAATGTGTTCTATGTTGGCCTAGACAAGGAGGTAGTGTGATGCAACACGTATTCGAGCATGTCACCCCTTATATCGGATATGTCTATCCGAACGAGACGGATCTGCCGTGGAGCCAGCTGATCGTCATCTATCCCTATATCACCGGCCTGGTGGCGGGCGCGTTCGTGGTCTCCAGTCTGGACCATGTATTCAACATCAAGGGCTTCGCGCCGATCTCCAGGTTTGCGCTGCTGACCGCGCTGTGCTTCATGATCTTTGCCCCGTCGCCGCTGTTGTTCCACCTGGGCCAGCCGACCCGCGCGTTCAATGCGGTGATCACCCCGCACTGGAGTTCGGCGATGGCCGCGTTCGGTTATGTAGCCGGGTTTTACCTGTGCCTGCTGGTGCTGGAGACCTGGTTTGCGTTCCGTTCAGATATCGTCGCGATGTCGAAGGCAAGAACCGGAATTCTGGGCAAGGTATATGGCTGGCTGACCCTGGGATCGGACGATGTCTCGGAACGCGCGCTGGCGATCGACCATAAGGTTGCGCGCATACTGTCGATGATCGGCATCCCTGCCGCGTGCGGTCTGCACGGCTATGTCGGATTCGTGTTCGGCTCGCTGAAGTCGCGCGAATGGTGGTCGTCAGATTTGATGCCGGTGATTTTCCTGCTGTCCGCGGCCGCATCGGGTGTCGGGTTGCTGATTGTGCTGTACGTGATCGTATCCAAGTTCCGCAAGACGCCGATCATCGACGAAACCATGCGCGGCCTGCTGTATGTGCTGTTTTCCGGAATCGCGATCGTGATGGTGATCGAAGGACTGGAGATTCTCGAAATGTTCTACAAACAGCGCGAAGGCGTCGAAATGGTCAGGAAACTGATTGAAGGCCCGATCTGGGCGGGCATGCTGATCCAGTGGGCGATGTCGGTATTTGTTCTGGTCGTCACATCGGCACTGTTGATCTTTGATGTGCACGGCAAACGGCTGGTCAACTGGCTGTTCATGTGCGGTCTGGCCATCATGCTGGGCGTGCTGGCGATGCGTTGGAACGTGGTGATCGGCGGCCAGGAGTTGTCCAAGACCATGAAGGGACTGCTGACCTTTACCCCCGAGCTGTTCGGTCGCGAGAGTCTGTTTACCGTGCTGATGATTTCGATCTGCCCGTTCCTTGTGCTGTGGGGGGTCGCAAAATTCCTGCCGCCTTGGAACGACGGGACAGCGGCCGGCAACACGGTACTGGATGCGCATTAATTTGTGCAGCATGGCTGCCGGAAAATGATCGCGAGTTTCCGGGGCGTCATTAAAATTCAACTTGCGAAAAAGGAGAAAAAAATGAAATACGGAATTTTGAGCATTGCTGTTGCAAGTCTGCTGGTCTTTTCGGGAGTCTCGCTGGCGGCAGAGATGCCTGCAGCTGCAAAGTCCAAGTGCTTGACGTGCCACGCACTGGACAGGAAGGTTGTCGGCCCGTCATTTATGGATATTTCCAAAAAATACAAAGGAGATCCTGACGCCGTAGCCAAATTGGTAGCGAATATTACCAAGGGTGGAACGTTCGGCTGGAAAATAACCAGTATGCCGCCAAGGGGAATGGGTGCGAATGACGCACAGATCAAAGCGATGGCGGAATATATAGCCGGACTGGCTAAATAGCCCCATCCTGATTCTCGGCTCTTGCATGCAGGATTGGACTGCGCGTCACCGGGCAGTCCAATCCTGCAGTTTTTCAGAAACAGGTCGATCCCCGTCTCCGAATTGGATAAGATGCGTCAGGTTTATCCCGACCTGGCTTGAGACTGACTGACTCCAACAATTGTGCTGATGCAACAGAATCTGATCGACGCACTGTCCGCCATCGCCGGCAGCGATGCTGTGCTGACCGGCGAGCCGGCTGCGCCATATTGCACCGACTGGCGCGGACGCTATACCGGCACGGCGCTTGCGGTGGTGTTTCCTGCCGATGTGGGCCAGGTTGCCGGTGTGGTGCAGCTGTGCGCGGCGAATCAAATCGCGATCGTGCCGCAGGGCGGCAATACCAGTTTGTGCGGGGCCAGCGTGCCGCTGCCGCAAGGCGGCCAAATCGTCGTGAACCTGTCGCGCATGAACCGGATACGCGATATCAGCCCCGCCAACTACACCATGACCGTCGAGGCAGGATGCAGACTGGAAGTGGTGCGCGCCGCGGCCGAGAACGAAAACCGCTTTTTTCCGCTGGGGCTGACCGCTACGCAAAAAATCTGCGAGATCGGCGGCAATCTGTCCACCAATGCGGGCGGCATCAATGTGCTGCGCTACGGAAATGCGCGCGACCTGGTGCTCGGGCTGGAAGTGGTACTGCCGGATGGGCGCGTCTGGAACGGCTTGCGCAGGCTGCGCAAAGATAATTCCGGCTACGACCTGAAACACCTGTTCATGGGCGCAGAAGGCACGCTGGGCATCATCACCGCCGCGGTGCTGAAATTGTATCCGCGTCCGCTGACCGAGGCGACCGCCTGCGTCGCGGTGCGCGATCCGGCGGTGGCCGTCGCATTGCTGGCACATTTGCGTGCAAGCTGCGGCGACCGTATCAGCGCGTTCGAAATCATCTCGCGCTCCTGCCTCGATCTGGTTTTCAAACACATGCCCGACACGCGCGAACCGTTCTCTGGCAGACACGAATGGATTGTTATCACCCAGCTCGCCGACGTGCTGAGCGAACCTCTGGATGGTTCTTTGCGCAACGCATTGCGGACGTTCGGTGACGGCATCGCCGAATTCAGTGTTTCACCGGACAGGGAACATGCCGAACACTGGTGGAAACTGCGCAAGAACATCAGCGAGGCGCAGAAGCGCGAAGGGATCAGCATCAAGCACGATGTGTCGGTTCCTGTCAGCCTTGTTGCAGAATTCATCGCGCGCGCGGATGCCGCCCTGCACAACGCATTTCCCGGCATCCGTATCGTCGCGTTCGGACACATGGGCGACGGCAACATACATTACAACATTTCGATGCCTGATGCGGACCGGAACCGGACTTTCATCGCGGATCAGGAGGCGGCAGTGAACAGGCTGGTGTATACGGTCGTGAGCGAATTGAACGGCAGCATCAGCGCGGAGCATGGCCTGGGGCAACTCAAACGCGGTACCATACAGCAATACAAGGATCCGCTGGAGCTGGAGCTGATGCGCAGCGTCAAGCAGGCGCTGGATCCGCACGGATTGATGAATCCCGGAAAGGTATTATAGGAGCGGTGTCGTTAACCCTTGCCTACGATCAGGCAACACAAACAGGAGACATACATGGCCGCCCAGCCCGAAATCACCAACATGGCGCTGTTCTGCGATTTCGAGAACATTGCGCTCGGCGTGCGCGATGCCAGATACGCGCAGTTCGACATCAGGAAGGTGCTGGAACGCCTGCTGCTGAAAGGCAGCATCGTGGTCAAGAAAGCCTACTGCGACTGGGAACGTTACAAGGAATTCAAGTCGACGATGCACGAGGCTGCCTTCGAGCTGATCGAGATCCCGCATGTACGCCAGTCGGGGAAGAATTCCGCGGACATCCGCATGGTCGTCGATGCGCTGGACCTGTGCTATACCAAGGCGCACGTGGACACCTTCGTGATCATCAGCGGCGACTCGGACTTCTCGCCGCTGGTTTCCAAGCTGCGCGAGAACAACAAATACGTGATCGGCATCGGCGTGAAGGACTCGACATCGGACCTGCTCAGCGCCAACTGCGACGAGTTCATCTTCTACGACGATCTGGTGCGTATGCAGGAAGCGAAAAAGAAACAGGCTGCGAAGAAGGCGCCACCCAAGGCCAAAGCCGGCGCAGCGAAACCTGCCGAAACCAAAGTTGACGAAGACAAGCGCCAGGAAGCCATGGATTTTCTGGTGGAAACGGTCGAGGGCCTGATCTCCGAGCGAGGCTCGGACGAAAAGCTCTGGGGTTCGATGGTCAAGACCACCATGCAGCGCCGTCAGCCCGGTTTCAACGAATCTTTCTACGGCTATCGCTCGTTTCGCGAGCTGATGGAAGACGCGCAAAAACACAAGCTGGTCATGCTTGTGCGGGACGAAAAATCGGGGCAGTACACGATACGCCTGCCCGCGGCCGATTGATGCACTGACCGGCTGCAAACGACCGTCATGGGTTACAGGGGCGCAGCATCGACAAGGAGACCGGTATGATCAGGAAATCTGCAATCGTGCTTGCAATTCTGATGCTGGCGGTCGTCGCATGGGGATTGTTTTTCGAGGCCGGGTCAACTCGGATCATCATCAATGGCCAGGAACTCATCGGACCGCTGAAAGGCGCAGTCGGTGCCGCAGGGCTCGTCGTCGGCCTGATCGCATTGTTCTGTGCGGCGATCTTCATGCTGTTCGTGTTTGCCGGAATCGGGATATTCATCATTGGCGGCGTGATCGTTGTAGGGCTGGTCCTGGCAGGGTTTGCTTTCCCGGTGTTGCTGTTCCTGCTGCTGCCTTTGGCGATCGTGTGGCTGTTCATCGCGCTCGCGCGCAGCGCCGGAACCTGATCAACGCATATCCGTCAGTGTGGGCTCCAATCTGGGCGGCAGCGATAACTGGGGAGAATCTTATGGAAATTACACTTGGATTCGATGTCTACGGCACGCTGATCGATACCCATGGCATCATCGCCGTGCTGGAAAAATTTGCCGGCGACAAGGCCGCGGCATTTTCCCGTACCTGGCGCGACAAGCAGCTCGAATATTCATTCCGCCGGGGGCTTATGCAGAATTACGAAAACTTTGCGGTCTGTACCGGCAACGCTTTCGATTACACGGCTGCGCTGATGAATGTGCGGTTCAGCCAGTCCGGCAAGGATGAGGTAATCGCCGCATACCGGACCTTGCCCGCCTTCGATGACGTGGTGGAAGGGCTGGAGCGGGCCAGGCAATCGGGTTGCAGAATGTTTGCGTTTTCGAACGGCAGCGCCGATGCGGTGGAGACCCTGCTGAAAAGCGCGGGCATCAGGGAGTATTTTATCGGCGTGGTCAGCACCGACGAAATGAAATCCTTCAAACCCAATCCTGGTGTATACAGCCACTTCCTGAGAAGGGCCGGCGCCCTGGGGGCTGATGCGTGGCTGGTATCGAGCAACCCGTTCGATGTAATCGGGGCCGTTTCAGCCGGAATGCGGGCGGCCTGGATCAGGCGGACACCCGATGCATTGTTCGACCCGTGGGGAATCGCACCGACCATCACCGTCAGCAGTCTTCTGGATCTGTCCAGGCAAGTCAGCGAGGCATGCCGCAGAACCTGACACCGCCGTTCATAGGCTTCCCTGTATACGGAGCTGATTTACTCGAGGCTGACCTGTACCTGCGCTGGCGAAGCCTTGGCCGGCGTGCGCACCAGTAACAGCAGCGGCAGCATCACGACAAAATTCAGCGTGGCGAACCAGAAACTGTCAATGTAACCGATGTTCTGCGCCTGTTGCATCACGGCTTGCGCAGCGATGTGCATGCCTTGCGGATCCGGTATCCCGGCTGGCATGCCCTGATGCAGCGGGGCGAGATAACTGTGCAGCGCCGGGTTGTAAGGCGTTATCGGGCCGCGCAACAGACTCCAGTTCTGCTGCATGTCTCGCGAAAAATAGGTGACCAGAATCGAGATGCCAAGCGCTGAGCCCATCGCGCGGATCAGGCTGTAGATACCTGCGGCCTCGGCGGCAGTCTCCTTCGGCAGGGTGGTAAACGCCAGCGTGGAGATCGGCACGAAGATCAGCCCCATTCCAAAACCCTGCAATATCATCGGCACGATCAGCTGGTTTGCCGTCATCTCCGCTGTGAAGCCCGTCATCATATAGTTTCCGGTAATGCTGCAAATGATGCCGACGAGGATGAAATTGCGCGGCGGAATCCTGCCGGAGAATTTTCCGACGAACATCATCACGAAGAATGAGGCGATGCCGCGCGGTGCCATATACAGGCCGGCCTCGAATGTCGGGTAACCGAGGAAGTTCTGCAGGAACAGCGATTGCAGCAGCATGCCGCCGAAGAAGCCGATGCCGATGGTGGTCATGATCAGGCTGGCGACCAGAAAGTTCCTGTCCTTGAATATGCGCAGATCGAACAATGGATGATGTTTGCCGGTCAGCGAGTACACGATGAAGAACAGGATGGAAATCGTCGCGACGGCGGTGGCGAACACCAGCATCGGCGAGCTGAACCAGTCGTCCTGATTGCCGCGGTCCAGCACCAGTTGCACCGCGCCTATGCCCAGCGCCAGCGTGATGAAACCCGTCCAGTCCATGCGCCTTGCGCGCGTGGGGGTGTCGTGCACGAAGCGCAGTGCGAGGATGAAGGATGCGATGCCGACGGGCAGGTTGATGTAGAACGTCCAGCGCCAGCTGATATATTCGGTCAGCCAGCCGCCCAGTGTCGGTCCCAGTATCGGCGCAACCATCACGCCCATTGCCCAGATCGCCATCGCCTTGCCACGCTGTTCGCCGGGAAATATCTGCAGCATGATGGACTGGGACAACGGCACCAGCGCCGCACCGAACACACCTTGCAAAAAGCGGAACAGCACCATCTGGAAGAGCGATGTTGCCATGCCGCACAAAGCTGAATTGATCACAAAACCGGCGATGCTGATCAGCAGAAAGCGCTTCTGCCCGATCCGGTCGGTAAAAAAGCCGGTGAGCGGCATGATGATCGCGGAGGCGATCAGGTAGGAGGTAAGCACCCAGCTGATATTGTCCGGCGTGGCGTCGAGCTGGCCAGCCATATTGGGCAGCGCGACGTTGACGATGGTGGTATCCAGCACCTGCATGATGGTCGCGGCCATTACCGCGATGCCGGTCAATACCCGGTTGGCGTTCATAATCTATTTCAGCTGCACGCTTACGGTCGCCGTTGCGCCGATGCGCAGCGGATGGCTGGCATCGGTCGGGTCGAGCTTGATGCGCACGGGCACGCGCTGCGCGATCTTCACCCAGTTGCCAGTAGCATTCTGGGCCGGCAACAGCGAAAACGCCGTGCCGGTCCCGCCGCTCAGGCTTTGCACCGTCCCTTTGAAATGCCGGCCTGGATACATGTCGATTTTGATGTCCACGCTCTGGCCCGGATGGATACCGTGCAGTTCGGTTTCCTTGAAGTTGGCATCGATGTGGAAACTGTTGTCGGTAATCAGCGCAAACTGGGGCTGGCCGGCGGAGACCAGAGAGCCCGCCGCGAGCGTGACGTTGCTGAGCTGCCCATCCTGGGCGGCCACGACATGGGTGTGTTTCAGATCGAGTCTGGCCTGTTCGATTGCGGCCAGTGCCTTCAATACGTCGCCGCGCTTGTCCGGATCCTGCGGTGCGGAGAGCGCCTTGGCCAGTTTGGCATGCGCTTCCTCAAGGCCTGCCTGCAACGACAGTAATCGGGTATGTGCATCGTCCAGTGCTTGCTGGGAAAGGAAATGCTGTGCAACCAGTTCCTGGTCGCGCGCGTAGATGGTGCGGGAATTGGCAAGATCACTCTCGGCCTGGGCCACTTGCGCCCTTGCTACGGAAATTTCCGCGCCGTCCTGGCGTTCCGCCTGCCGGGCGAGCGCCAGATCGGCACGGGCGCGCGACAACGCGATCTCGAACGGTTCCGGATCGATGTCGAACAGCGCCTCGCCTTTGTGCACATGCTGGTTGTCCCTGATGTATACCGCCGTGACGCGTCCCGAAACCTGTGCGGCCACGTTCACAACATCCGCGTTGATATAGGCGTTTTCGGTGCTGCGGGTAAGCTCGGAGTAATAGATCATTGTGGCGCCGCCCGCCAACACGATGAGCGCCAGCGCAATCAGCAGGTTCCTTTTGTGAGTCTTGAGCAAATTCATTGGTGCATTCCTTCAGTCAGGGGTTTCTTGCCAGTTTGTCGCGGATACTCTGAAATACCTCAAGCGCGGTGCCGATTTCTTCCTTGCCGGAACCGGACAGAATCTCCCTGCGCAGTTCGGCGGCATGGCTGCGGATGTGCTCGACGGCTTTCTTGCCTGCGGCAGACAGGAACAGATGTTTTACCCGCCTGTCGGTTTCGCTGCCGCGGCGCTTTAGCAAGCCCTCGTTCTCCATGTGGTCAACCTGCCTGACAAGCGTTGCGGCTTCTATGCCCATGTGCTGTGCCAGTTCGCGGTGGGTGCAGCCGTCGTGTCGCGACAGGTGCAGCAGCAGCAGCCAGCGGGAGTGGGAAAATCCCGACGGCCGCAGCCGCCGATCCAGTTCGGTGCGCCAGGCGTGAGCGACCAGATGCAGCGATTCGGCGAATTGTTCGTCCAGTGGTTTCATTTTTAGCTAGCCAACTAATAATTAGCAAGCTAACAATTCTAGTTCGGCTTCGGGAATTTGTCGATAGCCGGTCTGGATGCCTGCCAGGTCCGGAAACGCGTGGCGCTGCAGGATCAGTCCTGCGGCCGAACCGGCTGCAGACCGATGAATTTCCGTTCAGCAAGTTCCCCGCAGTCCGTGCTCATTGACCGATTATGGAATGCTATAATTCGCGCCCGCTTATTGGTGCGCGTTTCATGTCTGCCGTATTAAATTTCAAGACCCATCTGTCCGAATTATTCGCGCAGGCTCTGCGCGAGGTTGCCCCGGAGCTGGCGGGCAACGGCGCTGAACAAGCCGGGATCGTGATCGAAAGGCCCAAGCTCGCGGCCCATGGGGATTACTCCTGCAATCTGGCGATGCAGTTGGCCAAACCGCTGCGCAAATCGCCGCGCGATATCGCAAATGCGCTGATTGCGGCATTGCCCGAGTCAGAGGTCATCGGCAAGCTGGAAATCGCCGGGGCGGGCTTCATCAATGTGTTCATTACAACTGCCGCGAAACAGAAGGTGGTGCGCGGCGTGCTGCAGGCGGGTGCGGGCTATGGCCACATCCATCTCGGTTCGGGCCGCAAGGTGGGTGTGGAATTCGTTTCGGCAAATCCGACAGGACCGCTGCATGTCGGCCACGGACGCGGCGCGGCGGTGGGCGATTGCCTGTGCAACGTGCTGCATGCGGCGGGCTGGAATGTTACACGGGAATTTTATTACAACGATGCCGGCGTGCAGATCGACAATCTGACGCGTTCGGTGCAATTGCGCTGCAAAGGGATCACGCCTGACCATCCTTCCTGGCCTGAAGAAGGATACCGCGGCGATTACATCGCGGATGTAGCCGAAGCCTATATGGCGCAGGAATCGGTGGAAGCGGATGACCAGCATGTGAAGGCAGCCGGCAACGTGAACGATACAGAGGCAATCCGTCATTTCGCGGTGGCGTACCTGCGCCGCGAGCAGGACATCGACCTGCGCGCATTCGGCGTGAACTTCGATGTATTCGCGCTGGAATCGGCGCTTTATGCCGACGGCAAGGTAAAGGAAACGGTCGACCGTCTGATTGCAAGCGGCCACACCTACGAGCAGGACGATGCGCTGTGGCTGCGCACCACCGATTTCGGCGATGACAAGGACCGGGTGATGCGCAAGAGCGACGGCACTTTCACCTATTTCGTGCCGGATGTAGCCTATCATCTGGACAAGTGGCGGCGCGGATTTACCCGCGTCATCAACGAGCAGGGCGCGGACCATCACAGCACGATCACGCGGGTCAGGGCTGGATTGCAGGCGCTGGATGAAGGGATTCCGCAGGGTTGGCCGGATTATGTGCTGCACCAGATGGTGACGGTGCTGCGTGGCGGACAGGAGGTGAAGATCTCCAAACGCGCGGGCAGTTACGTAACGCTGCGCGACCTGATCGACGAGGTGGGGTGCGATGCGACGCGCTATTTTCTTGCGGCGCGCCATCCGGATTCCCAGCTGGTATTCGATATCGATCTGGCCAAATCGAAGAGCAACGACAACCCGGTGTATTATATACAGTATGCGCACGCGCGCATCTGCGCAGTGCTGGCTTTATGGGAAGGCGAGCGTAAGTCGCTGCTTGAGGCGGAAGTCGGCCTGCTGGAAAGCGAATACGAAACAGCGCTGCTGCAACGGCTGATCGACTTCCCGCAGGTGATCGAGAATGCAGCACAGGACCTCGCGCCGCACCTTGTTGCGTTCTATCTCAGAGACTTGGCGGCCGAATTCCACAGCTACTATAATGCCTCGCGCTTTCTGGTCGAAGACAAGGCGATCAGCTCAGCAAGGCTGGCACTGGCTGCCGCGGTGGCTCAGGTGATACAGAACGGGCTGACCCTGCTGGGTGTGAGCTCACCCGAAAAAATGTAGATTGAATATTCACTATGAAACCGAACGAATACAAAAAACCGAATCTAAGCAGCATGAACCGGGATAGCGGCAACAAGTCGACAGCGCAGCGCAAGAGCACAAACACCTTGTTGGTTGGCATTCTTGCGGGAATGATCATCGGAGTCGGCATGGCTGCAGCCGTAGCCTGGTTCATGAAAAGAACACCCAGCCCGTTCGTGAACCGCGAACAGCCGGCTCTGGCCATGCCGCAGCCAGAACCGGCGCTTCCCGCGATTCCGGTGGAGCAGTCGCCGGCGCAGACAGGCGGTGACAAGCAGCGTTTCCAGTTCTACAAGATACTGACCGACAAGCAGAACACGCCTCCCGCCGTCCCGGCCGCCCCGGCGGTCCAGAGCCGACAGGTGAAGCTCCAGAGCCCTGCTTTTCAGCCGCAGATACTGCAGGCAGGTTCGTTCCCGAATGCGATCGATGCTGAAAATCTCAAGGCAAAACTGGCATTGCTGGGCGTGGAAGCCAGCATCCAGTCCGCGACGATCAAGGACAAGGGAGTGTGGTATCGCGTGCGTCTGGGGCCATATAAAACTGCGGAAGACATGAACAAGGCGCGCGGATTTTTGAAACAAAACGGAGTGGACAGTACTCCGATGCGCGTTCAATAGTCGCAATTTCAATCACCAGGAGGAGCGGTACATGAAGAATTTGATACGGAGTCTGATCGTGGTGGCAACTCTGCTGGCAAGCGGAACGGCATTGGCCGAAGCGCAGCTCGGCAGGGATTACAGCTTGCTCAACCCGCCGCAACCGACCAGCACCAAAAAAATCGAAGTGCTGGAGTTTTTCTTCTACGGCTGCCCGCATTGCTACCACCTGCATCCGCTGCTGAGCGCGTGGGAAAAGACCATGCCCAGGGATGTGGAACTGACTTTCGTGCCCACCGTATTCCGTGATTCCTGGGAGCCGATGGCTTACACCTATTACGCGCTGGAAAGCATGGGCAAGGTGAAGCAGTTGCACGATGCGCTGTACCGCGCATGGAATGAAGACAACATGGTGCTGGTCGATGAGGACAAGATTGCCGACTTCGTCGCCAAACATGGCGTTGATCGCGCAAAATTCACTGCTGCTTACAATTCGTTTGCAATGAAGAGCATGGTCACGCGTGCAGAACAGATGATACGCAGCTATGGCATCAACGGCACGCCAACGCTGGTGGTGGACGGCAAGTACGTGATCGAGGGACTGGAACCCGCAGATACCATCCGCGCGTTGAAGCAGGTGATCGTGCTGGCGCGCAAGACCCACGGCAAATAGCGTATAGCCCCGCCCCGCAATTCTGTCAGCGCTTGAGCAGGACGCAAATCACTTCAGTGGTCATTAGCGGGGCGTCGAGCGGTCTCGGTCTGGCGCTTGCGCGCCATTACCTTCAGCGCGGCGCAACCGTTGGCGCATTCGCCCGGCGCGGCGAGTTGCTGCAGGCGCTGGCAGCGGAATTCCCCGGGAAGGTGATTGCCTACGCGCTGGATGTGCGCGATGCCGGCGCGCTGCAGGACGCGGCGCAGGATTTCATCGCGCATCACGGCGTGCCGGACATCGTGATTGCCAACGCAGGTGTCAGCATCGGCACGCTGACCCGCCATGCCGAAGATAACGACGTGTTCCAGCACGTAATGGATATCAACGTGATGGGCGCGGTGAAAACTTTCCAGCCTTTCGTGGAAGCGATGCGTTCAACCGGCCGCGGCCGGTTGGTCGGCATCGCCAGCGTGGCGGGGTTCCGCGGCCTGCCTGGTGCGGGCGCCTACTCCGCGTCCAAGGCCGCTCTGATCTCCTATCTGGAAAGTTTGCGCATCGAGATGCGCAGCAGCGGCGTGAAGGTGGTGACCCTCTGCCCCGGCTACATCCGCACGCCGATGACCGACATCAATCATTACCCGATGCCGTTCATGCTTGATGCAGATGAGGCGTCGCGTCGCATGGCACGCATTATCGAAAGCGGGCGCTCGTTTGCGGTGGTGCCGTGGCAGATGGCGCTGGTCGGGCGCGTGCTGAAGCTGCTGCCGAACCGGCTTTACGACTTGCTGTTCGCACATGCGCCGCACAAGCCGCGCAAGAAAGCAGATTAACCGGCCAGCTTCTTCTTCAGGATGTCGTTCACCTGCGCCGGGTTGGCCTGGCCTTTGCTGGCTTTCATCGCCTGGCCGACGAAGAATCCGAACAGCTTGTCCTTGCCGCTGCGGTATTC
>JAJDNO010000002.1 GCA_022340615.1 Gallionella sp.
CTGGCACGTTTGCCGCGCTCCAACGGAATGCTGTTTGGCATCCGAACCTATCTCATTAGTTTCAATGATCTGGTGACAAATCCTTCGTGGGCGCGGCGAATGCACAGGGTATTGATGACTTTGCCGGAAGAGATTGCGCAATATAAAGGCATGGGTCGAACCCGAGAGCCGATGATTGCCTGGCTCGAGTCAACCGGCCTGACTGGCTGAACAAGGAGAATAGTGCCGTCTGGAGAAGGGGGGATTCAGTCTCCTGCACCGTAGTTGATGATTGCCAGGAAGCGTATGGGTACCTCGACAAGCTCTTCCGGGCCGTGCGGGACACTGCCCTGGAATGTCAGGGAGTCCCCAGGTTTAAGCAGATAGGTGTTACGCCCATGGCGATAGACGAGACGCCCCTTGAGCATGTAAATGAACTCGACTCCCGGATGTGTAAATGTCGGGAACACCTCCGAGATATTGTCCATAGTGATCAAAAAGGGTTCGATGCGTTTCTGCGGCCCCTGGTTATAGGCAAGAAGGTGATACGTGTGGCCACGCTTGGTGCCACGCCTCACTACTTCCAGCCCCTGCCCGGACTTCACATGCAGCGCGCTGCCTTCGGGGACATCGAAATCGCGGAATAACTGGCCGAGTGTCATACCCAGTGCGGAGACTATTTGGTGCAGCGTTTCCAGACTGCTGGAGATCTGGCTGTTTTCGATTTTGGACAACATGCCACGGCTGATACCTGCGAGGGATGCGACATCAGCAAGCGTAAGCCCTTGTGAAAGACGTTGCGCACGTAATTTGGGGCCAATGTATTGGTCGAGGTTACGCTCGCGAAATGTACTGGTATCCGCGTTGAGGGCAGGTTTACGCGGAGGTGTTGTCAAGATGGTATTTCCTTATTATTACTGCCTTGGCGCTATTATATATAAAGCATGTGTAATAGCATCCGATAAAAGCATGCATATTCTGTTGTCATTGGGCCACATAAATCGACTTCGCATTATGGCCACGATTATAAGAATAAGGACTCCATGTAGAATTGCACGTTATGCCATTCCGGGCAGTTCCAGACTGCAAGCCCGGAATAGGGGCATATGCAAGGTGTTTATATAACAAGTAATCCTCCTTGGGAGCTGCATTTCAGGGGGCGGATTGATCCCCCCGATTCATTTCCCGCTTTGCGGCAACGGTTCTGACCAGTCGGCAATGCGGTAAAATTCTGCCATGAGCAAAGCATTCACACGCGAAACCGACAATGATGACGAGGAACTTGCGCCTGCGGCGCAACTGCCTGCCGGCGTGAAAAACTACATCACGCCGGGAGGCTACCGCAAGCTCCAGGAAGAGCTCGACTACCTGTGGAAAACCGAGCGCCCCGAACTGGTCAGGACTATCACCTGGGCGGCCTCCAACGGCGACCGATCGGAGAACGGTGACTATATCTACGGGAAAAAGCGGCTGCGCGAAATCGATCGCCGCGTGCGTTTCCTGCGCCAGCGCCTGGAACTGGCTGAGGTGGTCGATCCGGCGCAACGCGGCGATTGCGATCAGGTATTTTTCGGCGCGACGGTTACGGTATGCGATTCCAGTGGATGCGAAAGCACCTACAGCATCGTCGGTGTGGACGAAGCGAACGCGTCGGGCGGGCGCATCAGCTGGATTTCTCCGCTGGCGCGGGCCTTGCTGAAGTTGAGGGAGGGCGAGGTCGCCACGTTGCGCACGCCGACCGGCATCAACGAACTCGAAGTGGTTGCGGTCGAATACTGCATCCTGGATTGAGTTTTGCAGACGGCTGCCGGCAGCGGCTGGGTGGAGCTTTACGCTACATCGGAAGTTTGCTATGTTGCTTACCTGACAGGATTCAAACCGGACAGACTGCAAACCGGCGGCGGGAATCCCGGTTTCTGTTCCCGATTTACCGAACCTTACCGATCATGGATACAAAATTATTAAAACTGCTGAACGGCAACGAGCAAAACTACCCGCATGCTCTGGAAGGACAGTTTCCGCGCGTGTTCGAAAAGATCATGGAACTGTGGAACACGCCGGACTTCGAGCACTACATGGTCGACCTGATGACCACGACGCGCACCAACCGCGAAGGATTTCCCCGGGAAGTGGCATCCGATATCATCTATCTGATCATGCTGCATGAACGCAACGCTGCATCGGCTGACGACCACAGCTGGGCAAAGGTATTGAGGGATGACCAGGCATGATTGCGACGCATCAAGGCCATTCCAGTCGATTTCAAAAACAGCACTACACCTTCAGGGAACTACCATGAAAAAAATAGAAGCCGTAATCAAACCATTCAAGCTGGATGATGTGCGCGAAGCGCTTTCCGAGGTGGGTGTCAGCGGATTGACGGTAACCGAGGTGAAGGGATTCGGCCGGCAATTGGGTCATACCGAGCTGTATCGCGGCGCGGAGTATGTGGTCGACTTCCTGCCCAAGATCAAGATCGAGGCGGTGATCCCGACCGAACTGCTCGAGAACGCAATTGACGCGATCCTGAAATCCGCGCATACCGGCAAGATCGGCGATGGCAAGATCTTCGTTTCTTCAATGGAACAGGTGGTGCGCATCCGCACCGGCGAGACCGACGAATCCGCGCTGTAACTTCCGTCCTGTAACATGGCCGGACGTTCTGCGTACTGGCCAGTTGCCGCAATCCAGGCCGTCCTGAATACTTTCCACGTTCTGCTGACGTGGCACAATCGCGCCTTGCACATCCCCGATCCGATTCAATGCTGAGTTACCGCCACGCCTTTCATGCCGGAAATCATGCCGATGTGCTGAAGCACTGCATCGAAGTGCTGTTGTTGCGTTACCTCGCACAGAAAGACAAACCGTTCTGGTACATCGACACCCATGCCGGTGCGGGCTGCTATACGCTGGATAGCGGCTATGCCGCGCAGAATGCCGAATACCGAAGCGGCATCGCGCTGCTGTGGGAACGCGACGACCTGCCTGCGCCGCTGGCCGATTACCTGTCGCTGGTGAAACGCTTCAATCCGGACGGGCAGATGAAACTCTATCCCGGTTCGCCGCTGCTCGCGCTCCAGCTGTTGCGCGAGCAGGACCGCATGCGGCTGTTCGAACTGCATCCGTCCGACAGCGAAATCCTGCAGCAGAACTTTGCCGGACACCATGCGCAGGTTCTGCTCCAGCAATCCGACGGATTCGCTGCGCTGAAAGCGATGTTGCCGCCGCCGCCGCGCCGCGCGCTGGTGTTGATCGATCCGCCCTATGAAGACAAACAGGATTACCAGCGCGTCGTCACTGCGCTGCGCGATGGTCTGAAGCGCTTCGCCGGAGGAATGTATGCGATATGGTATCCGCAACTCCAGCGCGCCGAGTCGCGCCAGTTGCCCGAGCAACTGAAAAAGCTGCCGGCGAAAAGCTGGCTGCATGCCGCGCTCAGCGTGCAGGCTCCCGGCGCGGACGGTTTCGGGATGCACGGCAGCGGCATGTTCATCCTCAATCCGCCCTGGACCCTGCATGCCGAATTGCAGCAACTGATGCCATATCTGGCCGGGGTGCTGGGGAAAGAGGGTGCGGGCGGGTACGTGCTGGAGCACGAAGAGAACGCTTCATCATGAAGCCCGCGCGGTTCGGGCGTGTTGTGCAACTTGGTCTATACTTCGCGACATGAAATTTTCAAAATTACCGCTCGCCAGCAAGCTGGTCGAAACGCTGCCTTCCGGCATAGATGGACTGTTCAATCCGTGGCGCGACCGTTGCCCGCATGACGCCGCCGGAAACGGCCCGGACGAAAAGCTGCAGCGGCTGGCGCTGCACCTGGACTGCGCCCCGCAGTTCGTGCTTGCCGGAGAAGCGCCCGGATACCAGGGTTGCCGCTACAGCGGAATCGCGTTTACCAGCGAACGCCTGCTGGGCGAGGGTGCGATACCGCGCATTCCCGCGCCGGCCGGCCGCCTGTCCAACCGGCGCCTGCCATTCTCCGAGCCCTCCGCGACCATCGTCTGGAAGACGCTCTACCGGCTGGGCATTGCAGAGCGCACGATACTCTGGAATGCGATGCAGCTGCATCCCTACCGCAAGGACAACTTGTGGTCGAACCGGACGCCGACGCCGGACGAGATCCGGCTGGGGGAACCCGCGCTGCGCATGCTGATCGCGGAATTTCCGGCTGCCCGCATCGTTGCGGTCGGTAAGAAATCGGAAGGGCTGTTGCGTGAAATGGGCATACCGGTTGCAGGTTCGGTTCGTCACCCGGCCAACGGAGGGGCAACCGAATTTGCGAACGGTCTGAAGGACCTGATGTGAGCGGCGCGTCCCGCGAATTCGACCCGAAACCGGTACTGGAAAACCTGCCCCTGCTGCCGGGCGTGTATCGATTCTTCGACGGCAGGGGCGAGGTGCTGTACGTCGGCAAGGCCAAACAGCTGAAGAAGCGTGTCGCATCCTATTTCCAGAAAACCAGCGTTTCGCCGCGCATCCGGCTGATGGTGTCGCACATCGCGCGCATCGAAACCACGGTTACGCGCTCGGAAGCCGAGGCGCTGCTGCTGGAAAACAACTTAATAAAATCATTAAGACCACGCTATAACATATTGTTTCGTGACGATAAGTCATATCCATATATCGTGCTGACCGGGGACGAGTTCCCGCGTCTGACCTACTACCGCGGCAGTCCCGATCGCCGCAGCCAGTACTTCGGGCCTTATCCTAATGCGTATGCGGCCAAGGAAAGCATGCAGCTGCTGCAGCGGATATTCCGGATTCGCACCTGCGAGAACAGCGTGTTCAACAATCGCACCCGTCCCTGTCTGCTGCACCAGATCAACCGCTGTACCGCGCCGTGCGTGAAACTGATTTCCGCACAGGATTACCAGACCGACATCCGCAATACGGTGCTGTTGCTGCAAGGCCGCCACCAGGAAGTCGAACAGTCCCTGGCCGCGGCGATGGAGCGCGCCGCCGAAGCGCAGCACTACGAGCAGGCGGCAGTGCTGCGCGACCAGCTGCGCGCGCTGCACACCGTGCAGCAGAAGCAGTTCGTCGAGTCCACTGGCGGAGCGACCGATGCGGACATCATCGCGCTTGCGATGCATAACGGCCTGGTCTGCGTAAATCTCGCTATGGTGCGCGGCGGCCGGCACCTGGGCGACAAGAGTTTCTTTCCGGAGCATGCCGAAGACCTGGCCGCGAACGAGATCGTGCAGGCGTTCATCGCGCAGCATTACCTGAACCGCAGCGTGCCGCCGCTGCTGGTGCTGGATGCAGAGTGCGATGACGAAACGCTGTCGCAATTGCTCGGCGAACAGGCCGGGCATGCGGTAAAGATCAGCCTCGCCGCGGGCGGGGAACGCAGGCAGTGGCTGGAGATGGCACAGCGCAACGCGTTGCTGGCGCTGCAGCAGCGCGAAGCGCAGCAGGGCGGACAGAAGCTGCGCCTGGACAAGCTGCGCGAATTGCTCGACATGCCTGAACTGCAGCGCATCGAATGTTTCGACATCAGCCATACCATGGGCGAGGCGACCCAGGCATCCTGCGTGGTGTACGAAAACCTCGACATGCGCCCGTCCCAATACCGCCGCTACAACATCACCGGGATCACGCCCGGAGACGACTATGCTGCGATGCGCCAGGCGCTGACGCGCCGCTACCAGAAGCTCGCCGAGGACGGCAACGGGGAAGAGCGTGCGCGCCCCGACCTGGTCCTGATCGACGGCGGTCTCGGACAGCTGCATATCGCAATGGAAGTGATGCACGAACTGGGTTTGAACGAACTGGCCCTGGTCGGTGTGGCCAAGGGCGAGGAACGCAAGGCCGGCCTGGAGCAGCTGATCTACCCGGACGGAAGCGCGCGGCAGTTGCGCAGCGACGATCCCGCGCTGCACCTGATCCAGCAGATTCGCGACGAGGCGCATCGCTTCGCGATCACCGGACACCGCGCCAAACGCGGCAAGGCGCGCACCACCTCATCGCTTGAGGAAATCAGCGGAGTCGGAGACAAGCGGCGGCGCAGCCTGCTGACCCACTTCGGCGGACTGCGTGAAATCAAACAGGCCAGCATCGAGCAGCTCTGCCAGGTAGAAGGGATCAGCAAATCGATGGCAGAGAAGATATACCGGCAACTACACTGAGAAATATTAACTAAATTGTTGCTGAAAGGATTTGTCAGCGGCTAAACTAGGGCAATGCCGATCAATATTCCCAATCTGCTCACGTGGCTAAGAATTCTGCTTATCCCCGTGTTCGTCTCGTTTTTCTATCTGTCCAACGATACGCTCAGGCCGCACCTGCAGAACGTTATCAGCACCGGCGTTTTCATACTGGCCGCGTTTACCGACTGGCTGGACGGTTTCCTGGCGCGCAAACTCGACCAGTTCTCCGCGTTCGGGGCGTTTCTGGATCCGGTCGCGGACAAGCTGATGGTTGCAGCGGCGCTGATCGTGCTGGTAAAGCTGGAGCGCGCCGACGCGATCATCGCGTTCATCATCATCGGCCGCGAGATCACGATTTCCGCATTGCGCGAATGGATGGCGCAACTCGGCGAAAGCAGGAGCGTCGCGGTTTCGATGCTGGGCAAGGTTAAAACAACCGTGCAGATGCTGGCAATCGTGCTGCTGCTGTATCACGACAGGCTGTTCGGAATCAATTGCCAGGCGCTCGGATCGTGGCTGCTGTATCTCGCCGCATTGCTGACGATATGGTCGATGGGCTATTACCTGATGCTCGCTACACCGAGGCTCAGGAAACATCGCAAACTAAATTGATTTATGGGGTCGGGTCTGTATAATGCGCAGCCTTCGGGGTGTAGCGTAGCCTGGTAGCGCGCCTGGTTTGGGACCAGGATGTCGGGAGTTCGAATCTCTCCACCCCGACCAGATATAGTAAAATTGCCCAAGAAAAGAATTGTGCCCGTAGCTCAACCGGATAGAGCACCAGCCTTCTAAGCTGGGGGTTACAGGTTCGATTCCTGTCGGGCACACCAGTGCCTGTCGGTTGTCAGGACAATTTGACCAGTCGTTCGATCGATGGTGACTGTAGCTCAGTTGGTAGAGTCCCGGATTGTGATTCCGGTTGTCGTGGGTTCGAGCCCCATCAGTCACCCCAGCAAATCCAGGCTTGCAGAAATGCAGGCCTTTTTTGTTTCTGCCAAAAACAAGCAATAATTTGCATGCTTGATGTGATGCGGATAGCGCTATAATTTGATTGGTCCAATACCTCCGGACGTTGCCCGAACCGCGATACGGTCAAACAAGCAGCACTTCGGCAGCCAATTCAAATACCCGGAAGTATTAATAAATATCTGAAATATAAGTAAAAACTAAAATAGTTCAAGATGCTGCTGGTAGTATATTAGTATTTAATTATATAATGATCATGTCAGGTCGAATAAGAATATGAACGACGGAATGGAGAGGTTCAGATGGATTTATTGAGCAAGGCGCATTTGGGCAGGCTGGCAGGCGGGGTACTCTTGTGGTGCTCGGCAGGACTCGCATTTGGTGCAGACCTGCAACAGTGCGTGGACATTGCGCTCAGGCAGAACCCGGAAATTGTCGCCAGCCAGTCGCAATTGGCGCAGGCGCAATCGGCATTGAGCCAGGCTCAGGGTCAGCGCCTGCCCAAGCTCACCGCTTCAGTGACCGGCACGCGCACCAATGATGCGCTGAATGCTTTTGGCCTCAAGCTCTCGCAGCGCAATGCCACCTTCGATGACTTCGGTATAAGCCAGTACACCGGAGTTGGAAGTGTTGCACCCACAGCCCTCAATTACCCCGATCCGGTAAACAATTACAACACCCGCCTGGAGTTGCAGATTCCGCTTTATAACGGCGGGATGATCTCGGGCTATGTTGACCAGGCGCATGCCTATGTCAAAGCGGCCCAAGAGGGAAATCAGGCTGCGCGCCAGCAGGTCATCTTCCATGTCATACAGGCCTATCAGGGTGTTCATACCTCGCAAGCCTACGTCAAAGTGGCACAGCAGGCAGAAGCCGCTGCCGAAGCATACGTCAAGACCACTCAGAACCTGCTGAACGAGGGCGTGGTTGTCAAAAGCGATTTGCTGTTCGCCCAGGTGAATCTTGCCAACGTCAGGGTCAAACTTGAAGAAGCGAAGCGCAGCGAAGCGGCTGCGATCGATCAATTGCATCTGTTGCTGGGCATGCCTCTGAATGAAAAACTCGAAATCGGGCCCGATTTCACGCCGAAAGCGATGAGCGGAAGCATAGCCAGTCTGCAGGATGAGGCCGTCGCAACCAATCCCGGCTTGTCGGCAATGCGCAATCAGCTGGATGCGGCGGGCGCCGGCGTGAAAGTGGCGAGTGCCGAGTACTACCCGCATTTCAACGCGGTTGTCAGAAAAGACTGGAATGCGCCGAAATTCAGTCAGATGGCTTCCTCATATACCGTAGCAGGCGTCCTTTCCTGGAATATATTCGATATGGGCGTGACGCGCGGCGCCGTGGGGCGTGCGGAGGCATCCCGTGCGGAATTGCAGGCAAGGTACAAGCAGGCTGAAGAGGGCCTGCGCGCGAAGGTGGCGGACGCGTGGCGCGGTTCGGCAGAGGCTGAATCAAGAGTCAATGCGCGGACCGATGCGGTCGCGCATGCAGAAGAGGCACAACGGCTGGTGGCAAAGCGCTACGAGAACGGCGTCACTACCATGGTCGAAGTGCTGGCCGCACAGGCTCAACTCGACAAGGCGCGCGCTGAGGAAGTGGCAGCGCATTATCAGCTGACTTTACAGCGATCCGCACTGCGTCTCGCAGTGGGAAAACTCGATAGCGACCAATTGTGATGCACGCAGGACTAAGGAGAGAAATGATGAGGGTGCAAAAAATATTAATGCTGACAATGACTGCGACGCTGTTGATTGCGCTGGCGGGTTGCAAGCCTCACGATCAAAAGGCGGCGGATCAGCTGAAAACCGTGAATGCACAGGTCGTCACGCTCAGCCTGACTGAAATTCCCGTCACGGATTCCTCGCCGGGCGTGGTCATTTCGGAACAGCAAGTCCAGGTCGCATCTAGGCTGATGGGTTACATCCGCGACATTCCGGTACATGAAGGCGATGCGGTCAAGGCGGGTCAATTGCTGTTTTCCATCGACCCGACAGACATCAGGGGGCAGGTTGATCAGGCGCGTGCCGGGCTTGCACAGGCTAATGCGGCACTGAATGATGCCCAAGCGGACTTTGAGCGTTATTCCAGACTGTACAAGGATCAATCCATACCCAAGGTTCAATACGACAAAGTCAAATTGCAGTACAGCATCGCGCAAAGTCAGGCAAATGCCGCCCAGGCAGGTTTGAATACGGCCGAGTCGCAACTGCGCTATGCGCAAGTGCGCTCTCCCATCAACGGCATCGTGACGCAAAAGATGGCCAGCAAAGGCGACCTCGCCGCGCCGGGCCGGCCGGTGCTGGTTGTCGAAAATCCCGCCAAACTGATGGTCCAGACTTCGGTCAGCAACGACACCTATTCGCATCTCAAAATGGGCGGCGACGCAACGGTTGAAATCTCCGGCGACACACTGCCGGGCAAGATCGTGCGGCTGGTTGCAGCCGCGGATGCGATGACCCATACCCATCTGGTGAAGCTGGATGTGCCAGGGATCAAGGGATTCAGCAGCGGCACTTTCGCCCGCGTGCGCTTTGCGGTTGGCAGCAGGCAGGGCATCAGCGTGCCCAAGTCGGCATTGCTTGAACGCGCGGGCATTCCCGGCGTGTTCGTGGTGGATGCGGAAGGCATAGCCCACTACCGCATGGTCAGGGCTGGCAGGGAGCAGGGCGGCGTGGTCGAAATCGAAGCCGGTCTCAATCCCGGAGAGAAAGTCGTCGTAAGCAACACATCCGATTTCGATTCCGGCGACCGGATCAACCTGACTGAAAGCAGCAACCCATGAGCGAAATCGATCAGCCCATGAACTTCGCGGGGCGGCTCGCGAAGATCTTCATGGAATCAAAAATCACCGCGATGATATTGCTGGCGATCACGCTGGTCGGTCTGGTCGCGGTAACGGTCACGCCGCGTGAATACAACCCGCAGATAGTCGTGCCGGCTGCAAACATCATCGTTGCCAAGCCGGGTGCGACTGCCGATGAGGTCGAGAACACCATCGTCAAGCCGCTCGAGGCGATCATGAACGCGCAGGCCGGCGTAAATCACACCTTTGGCTACGCAGTCAACGACTACGGCGTCGTGACAGTGCAGTTCGACGTCGGCCAGGACCAGGAAAAAAGTCTGGTCAAGTTATACAACCAGTTGATGCAGAACATGGATCGCATGCCCCCCGGCGCAATGCAGCCCATGGTCAAACCCATCAATGTGGACGATGTGCCCATCATGACGCTGACACTCGCGTCGACCAAGCAAAGCGACTACGAATTGCGCAATGTGGGGCTGCACGTTCTGGAGCAATTGCGCAACATCCCGGGTGTTTCCTTTACCGAGATCGTAGGTGGCCGCCCCCGCGCGGTCAGCATCTACATCGATGCCCAGAAGCTTTCCGCCGCGGGCCTCTCGCTGGACCAGGTCGATCGCATGCTGAAAGCCACCAACGTTTCGATGCCGGCGGGCGAATTGGTCGACAACAACAAGGATACCCCGCTGCGGTTCAATGGATTCCTCAAGAATGCCCGCGAAGTTGGCGACATCGTGCTGGGCGCACCCAAGGGACGCCCAGTATTCCTCAAGGACGTTGCACGCGTCGTGGATGGACCGGCCGAAGTGGATTCATCGTCGCACTTCGCGTTCGGGCCCGCCAAACAGCATCCTGCTTTCAAGGGCAACGCACCGGCCGTCACCATCGCCATCGCGAAAAAGTCGGGCACCAATGCCGTCGTCGTTGCAAACGCAGTGCTCGCCAAACTTGAAACGCTCAAACGCGAGGCCATTCCGGAAGGCGTCAGCATTACGGTCACCCGCGATGACGGTGCAAAGGCGAACAGCGCAGTAAATACGCTGGTCGAGCATCTGGGTATCGCCATCGGCTCGGTCGTCGTGGTGTTGCTGTTCTTCCTGGGCTGGCGTGAAGCCGCCATCGTCACGATGACCGTGCCATTGATCCTGTTCGTCGTGCTGACCGTGGGCCTGGTTGCAGGCCAGACCATAAACCGCATCACGCTGTTCGCCTTGATCCTGTCACTGGGCCTGCTGGTCGATGCCGCGATTGTGGTCGTGGAAAACATCCATCGACATCTGCATCATGGCGGCGCCGCAAATTTCAAGGAAGCGCTTGTGCGTGCCACCAATGAGATCGGCAATCCCACCAACGTCGCGACGATCGCCGTCATTCTGGCTTTTATCCCGATGGCATTTGTCACCGGGATGATGGGGCCGTTCATGCAGCCCATCCCGTTCAACGTGCCGGTCGCAATGATCGCATCGCTGGTGATCGCCTATATGGTTGTGCCATGGGCGGCATTCCGCATGCTCAAGGGCAAGGCATTGGCGGAACTGGAGACAACTCCCACGATGGAAGAGCAGGACGCGAAACCGCAAGATCCCTTGCACCGCGCCTATGTCAGGGTAATCACACCTCTCCTCAACGACGGCAAAAGGCGCAACCGGCTTTTCATGATCGTGGCGGGACTCCTGATACTCGCAATGCTTCAGCCGTTATGGCAGTTCATTCGTCCTTCGGGATTGAACGGGCCGCTCAGTGCGCTCGGCGTCGAGCTGAAGATGCTGCCGAACGACAACACCAACACGTTCCTGCTCGAAGTCGACACCCCGGCAGGGACCGCGCTGGCACGCACGGACGAGGTTGCCCGGGCGGTGGGCAATGTGCTTGCGCATACGCAATATGTCGTCAATTACCAGACTTACCTCGGCGTCACCGCTACAGTGGACTTCGCAGCGCTGGTGCGTGGCGACATCCTGAAGCGGGGTTCGAATCTTGCCCAGATCCGCGTCAATCTCATCGACAAGCATGACCGGTCGGCAAGCTCGCACGAGATCGTATCCGCGCTGAATGAAAAGCTGATGCAGGTCAGGAAGCTGTATCCGGATACCATGATCAAGCTGTATGAGACGCCGCCTGGGCCGCCGGTGCAATCGCAGATCCTCGCCGAAATATACGGCCCTGATTACAACAAGCTGCGCGCGGCAGCCGCAGTCGTCAGGGAAGATTTCAACAACATCTACGGCATGATCAATGCCGACGATTCGGTAACGGCAGACGTGGAAAGCTACGAGCTTCACGTCGATCCGGAAAAGGCTGCGATGGCCGGCGTTGCGCCCGCACAGGTTGCCAAGCTGATACATGATTATGTCAGCGGTTTTTCGCTTGGCGCACTGCACATCGCGGATGCAAGGGAGCCGATCAATCTGACGGTGCGCCTGCCGCGCTCGGAACGCCAGTCGCCGGGACAGATATTGTCGCTTGCGGTCGTCAATGCGATGGGCAAACAGGTTCCCCTGTCTTCGATCGCGACCATGAGCCGTGTGGTTGCCGCCAAACCGATCTATGACCGCGATCAGCATCAGGTCGTCATGGTCGGCGGCGAATTGCTGCGTTCCAGCCCGGTCTATGCGGTGCTCGCGCTCGACAAGATGCTGGACAACAAAATTATCGCCGGTGAACATTTCACAACCGCCAACCTGAGATTCAACGATGCCCAGCCGCGCGACGTGACCAAATACCAGGTCCTGTGGGGTGGCGAGATGCGGCTTACTCTCGATGTATTCCGCGATCTGGGCAGCGCCTTCATAGTCGCGCTGGTGCTGATCTATCTGGTGCTGGTCGGCTATTACAAATCGTTCATGATCCCCGTCATCGTGATGGGCGCAATACCGCTCACACTGGTCGGCGTTTTCCCCGGCCATTTGCTGACACACCAGGCGTTCACGGCAACTTCGATGATCGGTGTCATCGCGCTGGCAGGGATAGTGGTGCGGAACTCATTGCTCCTGATCGATTTCATTATCGAGCATGAAGAGCGCGGCAGCAGCGTGAAGGAAGCGGTGATCGAGGCCGGCGCAATCCGTTTCAGGCCGATACTGCTGACGGCACTGGCCATCATCCTCGGTTCCGCGATCATGGTCACCGACCCGGTGTTTGGCGGGCTGGCCGTATCGCTCATTTTCGGGACATTTGCCTCCACCGCTCTGACCCTGCTGGTGATTCCGCTGCTCTACTTCCTCTGGCGCCGGCGAACCAGTCCGGAATAGGGGACAGATCGCAGTTGAAAATTTGATTTATTGCGGTGTATTTCGTCAGGTGCGGGCATCAGCAAGCGCATCGAAAACAAGAAGCCGGCCATTCATTTGGCAGGCTTTTTTGTTTTATGGCCAGAGCCTGACTTTCAAGCGTTTATAATGTTACCTCCGGGCGGTTGCATGGTTGGCACTGGTTTGTTTTCAGTAGCCGCACCGCCGCTGAACAGCAGAACTTGATCATTGGAAATATCATGACGAAAATCCTGCCAATTATTTTCTGTGCCGCTCTCATCTCAACCCAGGCCATTGCCGGCGAAGAAAGAAACCTGATATCAATTGGCATTCGAACGCCCGGTCATCAAGACCAGACTTCCTTTGTTGACAGCAATCTGTACATCAACAAACTCGGAAAAATCAATAGCTACGCAAAGACAACCTGCTCCGGAAATACCGTCGTGAAGGGATCGGTTAATCTCTTTGAGGGTGAAAGAATTTATGCCCGGCTCAGGAACAATTTAATTCATCTCAGGATAGAAGAATATACGGTTACTCCAAAAGATCATGAAATCGCCGCGATTCCAAAGGGCACTTGCACATCGCTGGTTCCCGAGCAGCGAATGACCTTCGAGAGAGATGTTCTGATCCCGGACAATCCGACGCCGGCCCCGGTAAATCTGGATTTTGGCGGTGGCTATTCAATAAAATATATGATTGCAAGCGCCAGCGCCGCGCGCTGACCTGGCGCTCATGCGCAGCTTCACAAATGGAAGCATATGCGATATCGAACGAGTTTCAATCCTTCGCGCTTGCCAGACATTCCTGAATCCAGGCCTGCCCAAATCATTAATTCGGGTTGTACGCCTGAATCCGGCACACGCAACCGGCATTCCGAAGCTGCAGGCCAATCGTTTGTATCAATCCTGAACTTTGCCCTTCGACCTCCTGGCTGCATCCCGTCCCAACAATACTGAAGAGCGCATGCCATTTCATATAATAGATTGAATCTACGCCGATTTTAACTTGGCAGTGATGCTGTGAAATATTTATGCTGAACCATGAAAGTGAATATTCCCGGCAGCACGTCGAGGTCTGACATGGAGACATCGCAACAGCGGGGGGCAGAGCCAATATACAGGACGCTCTTCGAGCATGCCCCGGCCGGGATTCTGGTTGCCGATGCAGAAGGTCGCTGTCTGGATGCCAATCCGGAGCTGTGCCGGATGCTGGGCTATAGCCGCGAAGAACTGGTTGTCTTGCACACATCCGATACCGTTGTGCAGAACGGGGTTCAGCATACCGATGCTGCCCTGAACCGGATCACATTCCAGCATGACAGCTCCCAGGAAGTGCAATTCCGGCGCAAGCCGTTGCCGGCCGATGTCTTCGAAGCAAAATACCTGGATCAGCCTGCAAGTTCGTGATCGCGCTTTTGACCGCGAACCGCCGCAAAGGCTGGCCTTCTTCTTGCTTCATATATGTTTTCAACTCGAAAACTGGAGGCAGGCATGAAATCAGATGAAGTAACACAGCAGCTGTTCGACGCAAAAAAGAGCAAGGGCATATCCTTTGCCGACCTGGGCAAGATCGTCGGCATGGACGAGGTGTGGGTCGCCGCGCTGTTCTACGGCCAGGCGCGCGCATCGGACGAGGAGGCAGCAAAACTGGGAGATGCACTCGGCCTCGGCAAGGACATCTATGAAAAGCTGACCGATTTTCCATCCAAGGGCCTCGGTCCGGTGGTGCCGACCGATCCGCTGATTTATCGCTTCTATGAAATCATGCAGGTCTATGGAATGCCGATGAAGTCGGTGATCCACGAGAAATTCGGCGACGGCATCATGAGCGCGATCGATTTCACGCTGAGCATAGACAAGGAAAACGACCCGAAGGGTGACCGGGTCGTCGTGACCATGAACGGGAAATTCCTGCCGTACAAGAAATGGTAGGCATTGCAGCTGCCTGAGCAGCCGGATATGACCTGCTGCAAATGATCCAGCAGCAAATAGAAAAGGGCCGCAATGCGGCCCTTTTCGTTTGATGCGGCTGAGGGTAATTAAACGCCCAGCTTGCTCTTGGTGTAGCTGTCGATCAGCTTGATGGTAGCCTTGGGCAGCGGCACGTAGTCAAGCTTGGCAGCCTGGGCCTGACCGTGGTTCAGGAACCACTTTGCAAACTTCACGACTTGCGCGTTGTCAGCCTTGGAAGCGTCGGTGCGCAGCAGGAAGTAGGTCGTTGCGGTCAGCGGCCAGCTTTCTGCGCCGGGCGCGTCCGTCATGATCACGTAGAAGTCGCTCGCATTCGCGAAATCGGTCTTGGCCGATGCAGCCTGGAAATTCTTCGGCTTCGGAGAAACGATCTTGCCTGCGCTGTTAACCATGCGTGTCCAGGTCAGGTGCGTTTGCATCGCATAAGCGTATTCGTCGTAGCCGATCGAGCCCTTGACCTGGCGTACATAGGATGCAACACCTTCGCTGCCCTTGCCGCCCACACCGGCCGGCCATGAAACGGAAGTGTTGGAACCGACGTTTTTCTTCCACTCCGGGCTGACCTTGGACAGGTAGTCGGTGAAGTAGAACGAAGTACCGGAACCATCTGCACGATGCACAACGGTGATAGGCAGGTCAGGCAGGTTCAGTTTCGGATTCAGGCTCTTGATTGCGCCGTCGTTCCAGTTGGTGATCTTGCCCAGGTAGATGTCGGCCAGAACCTTGCCATCCAGAACCATTTCGCCGGGCTTGACGCCGGGGATGTTCACGATCGGAGTGATGCCGATGATCACGGCAGGGAACTGCACCAGATTGGCTTCTTTCAGCTGGTCGGGTGTCAGCGGCATGTCGCTGTCGCCGAAGTGAACAGTCTTTGCCTTGATCTGCTTGATGCCGCCGCCGGAGCCGATCGACTGATAGTTGACCGAAATACCGGTTTTGGCCTTGTAGCTGGCTGCCCATTGCGACAACACAGGATAGATCGCGGTGCTACCGGCGCCGGTAACTTCAACCGCCATCGCGCTTGCACAGAACAGCATTGCAGCTGCGCCAAGTCCGATTGCTTTTTTCATGTTTGACAACATCTCGTGTTCTCCTGAATTCAGTTAATGTGGAGATTGCATTCTCCATGCTGAATATTGCAGTTTCATTACAAATTAACTCAATTCGAAAATAAATCGACAGACCTGCTTATTCATTCCCCATATATAAGGAGATGCTGTTTGAATTCCATCGCTCGGATAGTCAGCCGGAAAATTCAGCCGGAAATATTTTGAAAGTCTTGCATGAAATTGCTGCTTTCAGCGCTTGAAATTTGCTGCTTCGCGAATACATATTTTTCTAACACGGCAATTATTAAAGAGTATTAATTTTTATCAACAAAATCTGTGGATAACTTTGTTGATAAAGACGTAAACAACTGTTCCAAACGGCCGTAATACGGCGATTTCGATTAAATTGCCTATTTTTTGTAAGTAATTATTTCCTTCATAAACAATGACATAACGTAAGTTGAAGTTTTTGTTACAGGAAATATCAATGCAAACCCGCAAATTTGCTCGGGTTGATAACTTTAAGGAATTGTCAATAATGAATCGCGCTTTTTTTCAAAATAATTTCGATGAAAATTTCGCACCATAACCGTGCCGATTTTTCTCTCACCGTCATCAATTTGTGCGCTGCAAAATTGTTGCAACAAACAATTGTTATAATTGAACAACTCAAAAATTGCAGTTTGCAAATGGCATCTTCTCCGGTTGAATACCCGCCATCCCGGCGGGATTTTTTTGTGCCCGGCAACGTTTTTTGCAATCGCTTAACCGAGATCACCATGCCGGATTATCGATCCTTGCTTATATACATGTGCACGCAACCGACGATGCAGACGCATCATCCTGATGCTTGCCAGGCAGCGCAGCGCAACATCCGATGAAACGCACGCTCGCACTGGTCGCCTTCGGGTTGCTGCTCGGCTTCGGCATCGCGCTGGTCTACGGCGGCAGCGGGCTGTTCCAGCGCATCGCCGCGTTTCCGCTATCGCTGCTGGGTGTCGCGCTGGCGATGATCTTCGCCTGCTGGAATTGCAATGCCGGTCGTCTGCGCCTGATGCTGGGCGGTATTGCCAGGCCGATGGGCCACGGCCGAGCGCTGGCGACGATGATGGCGACCGAGTTCGCGATCAACATGACGCCCGCCGGCAGCGGCGGCGTGCTCAGCTACGTATACCTGCTCAAACGCCACGGCGCGCCCGCGACATCCGCAGCCGCGATGTATGCGGTAGACATCATGATGGACATGCTGGTGTTCAGCAGCGCGCTGGTCATCGTCGCGCTGGTCTTGTTTTTTCATCCGGCCCAGCTGCATATCGGCTGGGAGATCGGGATGCTGGCCGGATTGCTGGTCGCCATGGTCGCGCTCGGCTGGGCCGGTGCAAAAAATTATCGCACCGTGCTGCTGTGGATAGGCCGGCGCAAACTGATCCGGCGCGTGTCGGCGGCAAACCGGCGCCGACTGACCCGCACCGTGCTGCGCTTTCGCGAGGCGCTGCATCTGGTGCTCGGGTTTTCGCGCGCCAGGCTGTTCGGCATCTTCCTGTGCTGCCTCGGCCACTGGGTGCTGCGCTACAGCGTGCTGTACGTGATCATCACCGGCATGGATCGCCATGTCGACCTGGCCTACAGTTTCCTGGTCCAGATGCTGGCGCAGACCGCGGGCCATTTCACGATGCTGCCCGGCGGCAGTGGCGGCGTCGAACTGAGCTTCACCGCGCTGCTCGCGCCGGTGCTCGATCATGCGACGCTGGGCGCGGTGCTGCTGATGTGGCGCTTCGCGCTCTATTACTGGTACCTGATCGCGTGCGCGCCGGTGTTTTTCCTGTTCGTCGGCAAGGCGCTGTGGCAGCTGCTCGGCAACAGCGCTCCCGCCAAATGAATTGAACTGCGCCGCCTACAGCAGGCTGTCGCGCAGCTTCAGCACCCACACCGCAAACGCGATCGGGGCAGGGCGGTTGATTCGCAACAGCAGCAGCCGGTAGGTCTGCGAAACCAGCGCGAGCGGATAGTCGAGCTGAAACAGGTCGGCGAGCATCCGCCATTCTGCGCGTATCCCTTTCCAGTAGCCGAGCTTCTCGGTCTTGCGCGACTGCGTGACGGTCGGCCAGTGCGTGACCGCGATCGGCAACTGCTGCGCGATGATGCGGCGGTTCATGAACACCTCGATGCCGAAGCGCGGCAGCCCGTGCATTTCCTCCAGCACATCGCTGAGCAGATCCTTGCGGATCACCCGCTCGCCGGAAACGAAATCCAGTCCGATCGCGCGGATTATCGCCAGGCTGTTCCTGCGCAGGCTCAGGCTGACATCCGCCTTGCCCGCCAGCACCGGAAAGGCCAGCGCATTGACATGTTCGATCGCCAGGCCGGTCAGGTCCGCATCGAGCAGCATCAGCAATTCGTTCTGCGCGGCCGCGACGCCGGTCGCCATCGCGATGCTCTTGCCGCGGTTCACCGGCTGCGAGATCAGCTTCACCGA
>JAJDNO010000047.1 GCA_022340615.1 Gallionella sp.
TCTCGCCACCGATTTCAAGAACGTGCCTATCTACATCTACGGCTACCAGGACAAGTTCAAGGCCTTGCCCGGGGATGATGCGAACGTACAAGTACACCTGGGTGCCAGCGCTGTTCAAGCCCCATTACCACCTGGGGGGACTGCGGGCAACGGCATTATCAATGGGAAGTGGTACGATGCCGCCAATTGGACCGGCGCCACCACGGACGAAAGCTATCTGTTCTGGCAGCATATCCGCATGGCCGGATTTGGCCCGGGATCAACAGACCCCACCCAGATTGCATCCTATTTGCCCACCAATGCGGTCGGTGGCCATATTGGAGTAACCAATGCCTCGGCGGCGGACAAACCAATCAACGGAATGGTCGGAACCTACATTGTCTGTTCCGATAGCATACCCTTCAAGTTCGCCAAGCAGCTGGACGTATCGCTGGATGATGGCAATACAGCCACAGGCTCTGTGATGGTAACCACGGCTGGTACTCCTTCCGGTGGAGCCCCAATTCCCACCTCGGGAACGGGAACAGTCCCCGACGATACTCCTGTCCTGGTCTGCATGGGCTACTAAGCAATCACCCGGCGTGACACAAGCCCGCTGTTCGCAGCGGGCTTTTTTATTGCCTTGAATTCTTATTTCCCGTTGTGCAACAGGGACTCGGCGACCTGCAATGCTTCCGGCAAGCCGAGCAGCACCAGGATATCACCGCTCTGCAGCAGCATATCCTCGCTCGGCTGCGCGCCATACACATTGCGCCGGCGCACCGCATTCACCTCGACGCTCAATTCAGCCAGGCCAAGTTCACCCAGTTTTCTGCCCACCGCACTGGAATCGTCGTTGAGCCGCACACTCAGGAAACGCGGCTGCAGGCTGTCGCCCGCATCATCCTCGATACGGGCGGTGCGCAAGTAGCCGTTGAACACCGCGTAACGACCCGCGCGATTTTCCTGCACGCGGTGAATCACGCGGTTCAGCGGCACGCCGGACAACAGCAGAGCCTGTGATGCCATCATCACACTGCCCTCGGTCACTTCGGCGACGACTTCCGCCGCCCCGGCTTTCTTGAGCTCTTCGATATGGGTATCGTCGGCGGTGCGAACCACCACCGGCAGATCCGGTCGCATCTGGTTCACATGATGCAGGATCTTGAGCGCGGAATGCTGGTCATCGTACGTGATGACCAGTGTCTTAGCGCGCATCAGCCCGGCGGCTACCAGCACCTCGCGCTTGGCGGCATCTCCGTAAACCACACTGTCTCCCGCAGCCACCGCCTCGTGCACGCGGCGCGGGTCAAGATCAAGCGCGATGAAGCGGATATTTTCCTGTGACAGGAAGCGCGACAGCGCCTGCCCGCTGCGCCCGAATCCGCAAATGATGATGTGCGCGTCAGTCGCCATGGTTTTGACAGCAATCTGGTGTATCTGCAGCGCCCGGTCCATCCACGCTGACGGGGAAATCCGCCGCACGATGGCCTCGGCATGCTGAATCAGAAATGGCGCAGCCAGCATCGAAACCAGCATCGCCGCCAGCACGTTCTGCATCACTTCCGCAGGCAACAGGTGCACACCGCCCGCCAGCGTCAGCAGCACAAAGCCGAATTCGCCGGCCTGCGCCAGGCCCAGGCCGCTACGTATCGATGCACCCCAGTCATCCGAGAATGCGCGCGCCAGCAGTGTCACCACCGCGGCCTTGAACGGCAGCAGGATAAGCAGCACCAGCAGCACCCAGCCGATCCCGGTGATCACATTCTGCAGATTGAGCAGCATGCCGATGGTGACGAAGAACAAGCCGAGCAGCACATCGCGGAATGGCTTGATGTCCTCCTCAACCTGATAGCGATATTCGGTTTCGGAGATCAGCATCCCGGCGACGAACGCGCCCAGCGCCATCGACAGTCCGGCCAGTTCGGTGACGTAGGCCAGACCCAGCGTGAACAGCAGCACGTTGAGCATGAACAGCTCGGATGATTTCTGAATCGCGACAAGGTGGAACCACGGGCGCAGCAGCCGCTGCCCGAAAATCAGCAACGCAGACAAAACCAGCGCTGCCTTGAACATCGCGAGACCGATAGTGAGATAGAGATGCTCACCGCTGCTGGCGAGAGCAGGAATGATGATGATCAGCGGCACCACGGCCAGATCCTGGAACAGCAGCACGCCCATGATCTTCTGGCCGTGCGGCGTGCTCAATTCTGCCCGCTCGACCAGCATCTTGCTTACGATCGCGGTGGATGACATCGCCAGCACACCACCCAGCGCCAGTCCGGCACGCCAGTCCAGCCCGAAGAACAACGATGAAAGCATGACCAGCAGGATGGTGGCGACCACCTGTGCGGTACCGAGACCGAATACCAGACGCTGCATGCTGCGCAGCCGCGAAAGGCTGAATTCCAGCCCGATGCTGAACATCAGGAACACCACACCGAAATCAGCCAGATGGCGGGTTTCCGGCGCATCGGGTATCCAGCCCAGCGCATGAGGCCCGATCAGGATTCCGACCAGCAGATATCCCAGCATTGCCGGCAATTCCAGTATCCTGCACAGCACGACCACTCCCACGGCGACCGCAAGCAGTATCAGCAAAAGTGGCAGAGAGTTCGTCATGAAAGCGTACAAAGAAACATAGTCGGCATGTCCGGATAATGCACTAAGTTGACCGCGCTTTCAAAACTTCCTTGGCAGAATCCTGTTGTCAAAATTTCTCCGTGCATCAGGCGCACTGCTATAATCCTGCGCTTATGAACAAGAATCTATCTGTCACGCCCGACGCGCTGGCACTCGCCCGCGAGGTGTTGAATATCGAAGCCGCTGCGGTGCAGGCGCTCAGTGCACGCCTCGATGAAAATTTCCTGGGCGCAATGGAAGCCGTGCTGCACTGCAAAGGCCGAGTCATCGTGAGCGGCATGGGAAAATCCGGCCATATTGCGCGCAAGATAGCCGCCACTCTGTCCAGCACCGGCACCCCCGCCTATTTCGTGCATCCCGGCGAGGCCAGCCACGGCGACCTGGGCATGATTACCAGCGAGGATGTCTTCATCGCGCTGTCCTATTCGGGTGAAAGCGAGGAACTGATGACCATCGTGCCGGTCATCAAGCGGCAGGGGGCAAAACTCATCAGCATGACCGGAAATCCGGCGTCCAGTCTGGCCAGGGTTTCCGATGTCCATCTCAATGCAGCGGTGGACAAGGAAGCCTGCCCGATGGGGCTGGCGCCCACGGCCAGCACGACTGCGGCATTGGCGCTTGGCGATGCGCTTGCAGTGGCATTGCTGGACGCGAAGGGATTCGGGGCGGAAGATTTTGCCCGCTCTCATCCCGGCGGCAGCCTGGGGCGGCGCCTGCTCACCCGTGTAAGCGATATCATGCGCACCGGCGAGCGCCTGCCCATGGTCAGCCTGGATGCGACACTGGGCGACGCGATTCTGGAAATCTCGAAAAAGGGTGTGGGTATGACCGCAATCGTTGATGCAGAACAGCGCGTTCTGGGCATTTATACCGATGGCGATTTGCGTCGCACGCTTGCAAAGAAGCTGGATTTCAATGCCACTCCGATTCGCAGCGTGATGTCCGCCGATCCGCACCGGATAAACCCGGACAGCCTGGCTGCCGAGGCGGTGCAAATGATGGAACAATACAACATCAGCCAGATGCTGGTGGTGGATGAACAAAATAAACTGGTCGGTGCGCTGAATATGCATGATCTGCTGCATGCCAAGGTGATCTAGGCAATTTCCCTGCTTGCGGCAGATCATTCGAAACCGGCGTTGCATTTCACCTGCAACCCGTTGATCACGGCACGGGCCTGTTTTGGCTGGAGAAATTAATGCTGTTAAACCGTTCAAAACTGATACGACTGATCGCGTTCGACGTCGATGGTGTGATGACCGATGGCGGCCTGTTCTATTCCGATTCCGGTGAGGAATTCAAATGTTTCAATTCACTGGACGGGCACGGGCTGAAAATGTTGCGCGCCAGCGGCGTGGTACTCGCCATCATCACCGGCCGCACCTCGCGTTGCGTCGAAGCGCGCGCAAAAAATCTGGGCATCACGCATCTGTACCAGGGCATCGAAAACAAGCTCGAGGCAATGAAGGACCTGCTCGGCAAACTTGATCTGCCTCCCGATGCCGCAGCCTATATGGGCGACGATGTGGTCGATCTCGCGGTGATGCGGCATGTCGGCCTGGCAATCAGCGTTCCGGAATCGCCATTGCTGGTGCGCAAACATTCGCACTATGTCACCCAGCGCAGCGGCGGGCATGGCGCTGTGCGTGAAGCCTGCGAAATGATCATGTCGGCGCAGGGCACGCTGGATGCCCAGCTCGCCCCCTACTTGCAATGACGCTTGGCTCGCGTGTCCGTCCCTGGCTGCCGCTGTTACCCCTGCTTGCTTTGCTGTCAGCCACCTACTGGCTTAACCAGCAGGCGGCACCCGGGCCAGCGGAGCCGGAAAACGAACGCCACGATCCGGATGCAATCATGGAAAACTTTTCCGCAACCAGCCTGAATGACCAGGGCGTACCGGACTTCATCATGGACGCAACCAGATTAATGCACTACCCGGATGACGACAGCACGACTCTGGATCAGCCGCGCATAACCATGCTCTCCCCCGGACAGCCTGCAATCCACGCCACTGCCGAACATGGCTCAATCTCCGGAAAAGGCGAAGATATATACCTGCGCGACAACGTGAAAGTACTGCGCGAGGCGAGCGCTCATCAGGGTCAGCTTACGTTGCAAACCGAGTACCTGCACATCTCGCCCGATCAGAACCTGGCCAATACCGACCGCGCAGTAACGATCGTGGAAGCGCAAAATATCGTGCATGCGACAGGCATGGAATTGAACAACAAGACACGCATCCTGAAACTGCTTTCCCAGGTCCGAAGTGAACATGTACCAAACAAGCCATAAATTCTCCCAATATGTCCTGTTGCTGCCTTTTTTCCTGCAGCTCTGGGCACCATCATGCCTTGCCGCCAGCACAGACAGCTCGCAGCCGATGCATCTTGAGGCCGATCAGGTGATAATGGACGACGCGCAGCAAATCAGCACCTTTATCGGCAATGTGAAGTTGTCGCAGGGAACGTTGTTGATACGCGGCGACAGAATAGTTGTCACGCAGGACAAGGAAGGTTTCCAGCACGCCGTCGCGTATGGCGACACTGCCAAGTTCCGGCAGAAGCGCGAAAGCATGGAGGGATATGTGGAAGGTTACGGAGAACAAATCGAATATGACACGCGCACCGGGATCCTGGACCTTTACGGAAAGGCGCGCCTGAAACGAAATCTGGATACGGTCAGTGGCAATCATATTATTTACAACATCAAGACCGAAATCTTCAAGGTGAGCGGAAAAAATGCAAACACAGACAATGACACGCCGGTACGTGTACGCGCCGTGTTGCAGCCCAAAAACGGCAACATGGCAGCACATCAAGCATCGGGCGTCTTGCCCGCCTCTTCCGTTACGACTCCGGGCCGGGCGAAATGAGTGAACTGCGCGCGGTTGGCCTGAAGAAAAAGTACGCCTCGCGCACCGTGGTGCACGATGCATCACTGTCCGTAAGTAGCGGCGAGGTGGTCGGACTGCTCGGCCCGAACGGCGCCGGTAAAACTACAGCTTTCTACATGATTGTCGGCCTGATTGCAGCCGATGGCGGAGAGATTTTCATCGATGAACAGAACATCACCCATCTGCCGATACACCGCCGCGCCCGTCTCGGACTCGGTTATCTGCCTCAGGAAGCATCCATATTTCGGCGCCTGACTGTTTCGCAAAACATCGAGGCCGTGCTGGAACTTCAGGGACATAGCGGTGACGGTCTGAAAAATCATCTGGATAAATTGCTGGAAGACCTGCACATCACCCATATTCGCGACAATCCCGCGATCAGCCTGTCGGGCGGTGAGCGGCGGCGGGTCGAAATCGCCCGGGCTCTGGCAACCGACCCGCGCTTCATACTGCTGGACGAACCGTTCGCAGGAGTAGATCCGATTGCGGTGCTGGACATACAGAAAATAATCCATTTCCTGAAAGAACGCGGCATTGGCGTGCTGATAACCGACCATAATGTTCGCGAAACCCTCGGTATCTGCGATCGCGCCTACATCATCAATGCCGGGTCGGTAATGGCGGAAGGCAAGCCGGATGAAATCATCTATAATGAGGGCGTAAGGAAAGTGTATCTGGGAGAACACTTCAAGCTCTGATACGAACGTTATCCCGCACAATAAACCAGTCAATGAAACCCGCTCTACAACTCCGACTATCCCAGCAACTGACCCTCACCCCGCAGTTGCAGCAGGCTATCCGCCTGCTGCAACTGTCCACGTATGACATGCACCAGGAAGTCGCGCGCCTGCTGGAAGAAAATCCCATGCTTGAATCGTCCGACGAATCAGGTGCGGGCACTTTCACCGCGGAAGCTTCGTCATTGCCAGCACACAGCAGTACCGAGGCTGAGGAAGCGCGAACAACGAACAGCGAGGAACGCGGTGAAAATGATACCGGCGCGGATGCATTTGACAGCGAACCCGTTGACTGGAATACCGGCGGGGTCATGCGCAGCGCGGACGACGAGGACGAGTCATACCCCGAACAGGCCGCCGAACAAACCAGTCTGCGCGAACACCTGCATAGCCAGCTGACCACCAGTTCGATCGATGACAAAGACCGCAAGGTGGTCGGGATGCTGGTCGATGCGCTGGATGAGAACGGCTATCTGGCCCAGGACCTGCAGGAACTTGCGGACCTGTTGCCAGACGAACTCGAAATCACTCTGGATGACCTGGAAACCGCGCTGGTTCAACTGCAGCACCTTGACCAGCCCGGCCTCGGCGCGCGCAATCTGGGTGAGTGCCTTGCGCTGCAGCTGAAGGCAATGCCCGAGGACACGCCGCAGCGAGATCTGGCGGTTCGACTGGTGAGCCAGCATATAGACCTGGTCGCTGCGCATGACTTCAGCAAGATCAAGAAACTGCTGCGCTGCACGGACGATGAATTGCGCACCGCGCAACAATTGATCACGGGCTTGAATCCCAAACCCGGCACCGAGTTCGGGCAAAGCGTCGCCGATTACGTGGTACCCGACGTGATCGTGGAAAAGCACAAGAACAGATGGCGTGCCAGGCTGAACGCAGAAGCGATGCCCAAGCTGCGCGTTAACCAGATTTATGCCAACATCCTGCAACAGCGCTCCGACAAGAATTCCTCACAGCTTGCCGTGCAATTGCAGGAAGCAAAGTGGCTGATCAAAAACCTGGAGCAGCGCTTTGAGACCATATTGCGTGTCGCTCAAGCTATCGTGGAACGGCAGGAAAAGTTTTTCGAACACGGCGAAATCGGAATGCGCCCGCTGGTGCTGCGCGAAATCGCAGACCAGCTCGAGCTGCACGAATCCACCATATCGCGCAGCACCACGCAGAAATTCATGCTGACTCCGCGCGGCATATACGAATTCAAGCATTTCTTCGGAAGCGGCCTGGCAACGGAAAGCGGCGGCACCTGCTCTTCCGCCGCGATACGCGAGCTGATCAAACAACTTGTCAACGCGGAAGATGCGCACAAACCGCTTACCGACAGCCGTATGGCTGAAATCCTGGCTCAGCAGGGCATTGTCGTTGCCAGGCGTACCATAGCAAAATACCGGGAATCAATGCGCATACTCCCGGTGAACCTCCGTAAATCTCTCTAAAATATAGGAGCACACCATGAACCTCCACCTAACCGCTCACCATCTGGAAATCACGCCAGCCATCCGGGATTATTCGACTGAAAAGTTTGATAAAATCAAGCGCCATTTCGAAAACGTGGTAATAGATGTAAACGTGATTTTTTCGGTTGAGAAGCTGAAACAGAAGGCCGAAGCAACCATGCACTTAAGCGGAAAAAACCTGTTCGTGGAATGCGAGGACGAAAATCTCTACGCGGCGATCGATATGCTGGTCGACAAACTGGAACGCCAGGTGCGCAGGCATAAGGAAAAATTGTCCGATCGCCGCCATGACGATTCAGGAAAACTCGCGACAAACGAGTAACTGCCAGGGGCGCGTGATATACCGCTCCTTTTAACCGGTTTCCTATATATGAACCTGATCAGCAAGATCCTGTTGCCCGACAACATCCTGTTGGACAACGAATCCACCAGCAAGAAGCGCGTGTTTGAGCGGGTTGGCCTGTTGTTTGAAAATAACCAGCAGATTGCACGCAGCCAGGTATTCGACAGCCTTTTCGCCCGCGAAAAGCTTGGCTCAACCGGGCTTGGGCAAGGCGTGGCAATTCCGCATGGACGTATCGCCAAATTGCGCGACGCGACTGCCGCTTTTGTAATGACATCCCACCCGATCCCTTTCGATTCGCCTGACGGTCAGCCGGTGAATCTGATATTTGTGCTGCTGGTTCCGGAACGAGCCAACGATCTGCATCTTCAGATACTCGGCGAACTGGCACAAATGTTCAGCGACACACAATTCCGCAACAGCCTGCTCGCCTGCAAGGACACCGGAAGCATCCATCAGCTGTTCTATGACTGGCAAAGCCAGACATGAGCCAGGTCAACATACGGCAACTGTTTGAGGACAAACAGGAGCGGCTGTTGCTCAGCCGTGTTGCCGGTGCCGACGGAACGGATCGCATCATCGTCAGCGACGAAGTTGACGCATCGAACAAGGGGCTGATTGGCCATCTCAACCTGATCCACCCGAACTGGATTCAGGTGCTGAGCAATACCGAGCTGGACTATCTGCGTGCGCTGGACGCTGATGCACGCGAAATCGCGTTTCGCCAGCTCGAACAGAACGGTACGACTTGCCTGATCATTGCCGGCACCAGCGACATCCCGCCCGAACTGGTCAATTTCGCCAATCGCTCGAACATTCCATTGTTTGCCTCCCCCAAACCCAGCGTGCATCTGATGTGGCTGGTCCGCCACTATCTTGCCAAGGAACTGGCCGAATCCACCACCCGCCACGGTGTGTTTCTCGACGTGCTCGGTGTAGGCGTGATGATCACCGGTGAAAGCGCAGTCGGCAAAAGCGAACTTGGCCTCGAACTGATCACCCGCGGCAACGGCCTGGTAGCCGATGATATCGTCGAACTGCATCGAATTGCCCCGGATACGCTTGAGGGTCGTTGCCCGGAATTGTTGCGGGATTTTCTCGAAGTGCGCGGTCTGGGCGTGCTGAACATCCGCACCATGTTCGGTGAAACTGCGGTGCGACGCAAAAAAAGCCTGAAACTTATTGTGCACCTGCACAGCCCGCCCGGCGGCGACTTGTCGCAAATGGAGCGCTTGCAGCTGAATGCCACGCACCAGGATATCCTCGGAGTGAACATCAGCACGGTGAATATTCCGGTGGTTGCAGGGCGCAATCTCGCCGTACTGGTGGAGGCCGCGGCGCGAAACTTTGTGCTTCATCAGCGCGGCATCAACAGCATGCAGGAATTCATCTCGCGCCACGATCAGCTGCTTCTCAACGAATAGCTGGAGCCCGGTGTGCAGCTATTCCTGATCAGCGGCTTATCCGGTTCCGGCAAGAGCGTCGCGCTCAAGGTGCTTGAAGACAGCGGCTATTACTGCGTGGACAATCTGCCCGCCGACCTGTTGACCGCGCTGGTGGAACATCTTCAGCAGGCCGGATACAGCAATATCGCCGTCAGTATCGACGTGCGCAGCGCTAACAGCGTGCAGCGCCTGCCCGATCTGCTGCAGCAAATCAGACAACACGGCGTGGATGTGCACGTGCTGTTCCTGGATGCCCAGAACGACACACTGATCAAACGGTTTTCCGAGACTCGCCGCCTGCACCCGCTCAGCGACACCTCACTCCTGTCCAACGACAAGACCGCCCGGACCCTTCCTGAATGTGTCAGCTATGAACGTGAGCTGCTGGCCACAATCAGCGACATAGGCCATCACATCGACACCACCGAGCTCAACGCCAACTCCCTGCGCAGCTGGATCAAGCAATTCATCAAGGTCGACCGTGCACGCCTGACGCTGCTGTTCCAGTCGTTCGGCTACAAGCATGGCATACCGCTGGATTCCGACCTGGTATTCGATGTCCGTTGCCTGCCCAATCCGCATTATTCGCCGGATCTTCGTCCGCTTACCGGCTGCGATGCCCCGGTGATCGACTTCCTCGAAAACACCCCGGATACACAGCAGATGTTTGGCGACATCCGCGATTTCGTGGCGCGCTGGCTGCCCAGTTTCGTCGCCGACAACCGCAGCTATCTGACCGTTGCGATCGGCTGCACCGGCGGACAGCACCGTTCGGTCTACCTGGCCGAAAAGCTGGCCCGCCACTTCGAGCATCAGCAGCAGGTTCTGGTGCGCCATCGCGAACTGACGCAATAAATGATTTACAAGCTGGCCATGCAGCATATAAAGCCCGGCGACTGGCTGACGCTACTGCTCGGTGGCACCCTTGTCGTGGCGCTCACGCTCAAGCTGTGGAACGGCGATCTGGCCGACAAAGCCATTATCCGCAGCGGCGGAAAGATTTTCAGGGAAGTATCATTGTCCCGCGACCAGAAAATCGAAGTTCCCGGCCCCCTTGGGATAAGCATCGTCAGCATCCGGGACCGCAAAGCGCGCATTGCATCAGACCCCAGCCCGCGCCAGTACTGCGTGCGCCAGGGCTGGCTGCAGCAGGCAGGCGAGATCGCAATCTGCCTGCCGAATCAGGTGAGTGTCGAATTGGCCGGCAGCAGAAGCAAATATGACAGCCTCAACTACTGAAAAACAGGTGCAAGGTATGAGTGGCAAGGAACAAGCAGAAAGCGCCGGGGCGGATTTACCTTGCTCCTCGCTCCTGCTGGACACCACCGCCGAAGACCACCACATCGCGCGCATGGCGGCGGTGGCCCTCGGGCTGACCATCCTGGAAAGCGCAATCCCCTCTCCCCTGCCCGGGGTCAAACCGGGGCTGGCCAACATTGTTACGCTGATCGTGCTGGCCCGCTACGGCTGGCGCGCGGCGGCATGGGTGTCGTTATTGCGCGTGCTGGCGGGCAGTTTGCTGTTCGGAAATTTTCTCGCTCCGGGATTTTTCCTGAGCCTGTCCGGCGCATTGTGCAGCCTGGTCGTGCTGGGCTTGGCCCGGCATCTGCCGGTACGCTGGTTCGGTCCGGTCAGCCACAGCATCCATGCCGCGTTCGCGCACATTGCCGGACAGATGCTGGTGGTGTACTTTTGGCTGATCCCGCATGCCGGGATTGCCTACCTGATCCCGATTTTTGCCGCTGCGGCACTGCTGTTCGGAACGGTAAACGGTTTGATCGCGGCGCGTTTCATGGATAGTGAAACTGTGGCCGAAAACCGGAAGCCTATCCGCCGGCCGCAGAAATCATATGGCTCGCCGGGATGAAGCTAAACAGTGTCGATCACGGCCGGAAGTGTTTTTTTGTGAACGCTGTACGCTCTGGTGTGGATACTAGCCATTCCACTAAGTCACCTAATTACGGTGACCAAGTGGCTGGTTATGTGGCAAACTGACCACATGAAAACGGTGACCCTTGCTTTCACCGGTGCATCCGGGCTGCCCTATGGCATGCGCCTGCTCGACTGCCTGCTGCAAAGCGGGCAGCGCGTCCATCTGGTGTATTCCCAGGCCGCGCAGATCGTCGCCAAGCAGGAGCTTGATTTCACGCTGCCGAACCGCGCCGCGGATGCGCAACAGATGCTTTCAGAGCATATCGGCAAATTCAGCGGCGAACTTGAAGTATTCGGCATCCAGGACTGGTATGCACCAATGGCGTCCGGCTCCAATCCCGGCGATGCGATGGTGGTCTGCCCCTGCACCATGGGCACGCTGGGCAAGATCGCGGGCGGGATCAGTGATGATTTGATTAGCCGAGCCGCCGATGTAATGCTCAAGGAAAAACGCACGCTAATTCTGGTGCCGCGCGAGATGCCCTTCTCCGCAATCCATCTCGACAACATGCTCAGACTTTCGCACGCCGGCGCAGTCATCATGCCCCCCAATCCTGGCTTCTATCATCATCCCCTGAGCGTGCAGGACATTGTGGATTTTGTTGTGGCACGGATACTCGATCATCTGGGCATCGCGCAGACGCTGATCGGAAAGTGGGGGGAAAAGTAGAATTCAGCGCCCCGATTTCCACTTTGCCCTGGATTTGGTCTGGAAAGCCGTTTCTATCGCGGCACGATATCCGGAGAAAATTTCAGCTTGTCCAGTTCGAATGAATTAAATTCCGGCAGAGCTTCATTCAGCTAACCGCGACAGTATTCTTCCAGCAAGGCCCTGACCGGTTTTGGAATAGCCGCCTGCAATGCGGTTTCCACATCCAGCCACAAGCTTCCCGCTTGCTGCACGCTTTGCGGCCGGTGCGACAAGCGCAAACGCAACGGGGTGATGTGCAATTTGAAATGAGTGAAACTGTGTGTGAACGTCTGCAGTGACTCGCACCGGCTCTCCGAATTGACCGGGTAGCGGCTCGCGGATAATGCATGTTCCGGTCTGATATACACGCCTGATCCTGAAGTAATCCCGATCCCCTCCTTTGCACTCCAGGCCAAAGCCGCTGCCTCATCCTCAAACTGCGGCGGACACCACAGACCGCCCCATATCCCGCTTCCGGGGCGTTTTTCCAGCAGGATGTCGCTGCCGTGCAGTAACAGCAGTAATGCAGTGCGTCTTTCCGGTTTGGCTTTGCGTAAACGCCGTGTCGGCAATTCGCTCACCCTTCCGCCTTGAAAAGCTACACAATCGTCCTGCACCGGACAAATCCCGCATTTCGGGCTGTTGCGGGTGCAAAGCGTAGCACCCAGATCCATCTGTGCCTGAATGTATACGGCAATGTCCCGAAGCGGCAGCCGCGCTTCGGCCTGCTCCCAGAGCAATGCTTCCACCGCCTTTTCGCCGGGTGCTCCGGCAATGCCGCAATGCCGCGCCAGTACGCGCTTGACGTTGCCGTCCAGTATCGCGCGGCGTTCGTGCCAGGCCAGCGCGCAGATTGCAGCAGCAGTGGAACGGCCGATACCGGGAAGTTCGACTATCTGCTCGAATGAGCGCGGAAACTCGCCGTGGTATTTGTCCGCGATGATGCGTGCCGCCGCATGCAGATTGCGTCCGCGTGCGTAGTAGCCCAGACCGCTCCAGTACGCGAGCACTTGCTCCTCGGTTGCCGCGGCGAGTGCCGGGATGTCCGGAAAAGCAGCAATGAAACGCTGGTAATACGGCAGAACAGTGGCGACCTGGGTCTGTTGCAGCATGATTTCCGACAACCAGACATGGTATGCATCAGCGCCTTGCCACGGCAGGTCGTGTCGTCCATGTTTGCGCTGCCAGCGGATCAGGCGTTGTGAAAAATTCGATGTCATCTGCGGGCTGCTCGGGTCGCTGTTTGGTCAGAGGCTGTTGTGAACGGATGAGCAGTCTGAGTGGATGAGATGATGCATGCGTTGTTCCGGCCAGAAGGCAATGATGATCGCATGGATCCGGCAAATGGGCCGCTCACTTGAACAGGCCCTTCAATCCTTTCTTGAGTTCTTCCTGAAGTTTGGCCTTGGCGTCTTCTTTCACCTTTTCCTTTTTTTCATTGATTCGCTGCTTTGCGACATCAACGAGCAGCGCCCCGTAATCGACCTTGAATTTGAGCGCATCGAACGGGCCGCTCACATTCACCGGCAATGTTGCTGTCCTTCCCTGCGCAGATTTGGCAAACGCTGCCTTTGCATTGTAGTTCAGTCTGTCATGGCCAATGTCGATGTCGCCGTTTCCGCTCAGCCGCATCACGGTCGACCTGACTGTCAGGTCGTCGTTATGAGCCACGCCATCATGAACCTTGAAATTGGCCTTGAACTCGCTGAATTCGGTTTTCTCGTTCTTGTCCACGCCCAATGTCTGCGTTCTGGTGTCCTTGCTCAGATTCTGCACGCCCTGCACCAGTTTGCTCAGATTGATTCCCTTGATCGCGCCGTTCGCCAGATTCACCGACACCTTGCCGTTCAGCGCCTTTTTCAGCTTGCTTACGGTATTGCCGCGCGTGGTCAGGTCCAGCACGATGTTGCCCTTCCCTTCGGCCAAATCAAGACTGGCGGCATCTTTTAACAGGGGCGCGACATCGATTCCATTCAGCCTCTGCTTGATAACAAAGCTGGGAATTTGCTTTGCATTGATGCTCAGGCTTCCGTTCATGCTGCCCTGATAAAGTTTGGCGGAAATCGGGCTGAAATCCACCAGTCCGTCATGCGCTTTAACCCCCAGATGCAGCTGGCTTGATTTCACGTTCGCCACCTTGAGTGAACCGATGCGCAGGTTGCCATCCAGTTTCAGAGTACGCAATGCAGACAGATCAAACGGCTGCTCGGGCTCCTTTGCCCCAGGCTTGGCCGCCCGCGTGGATTTTTTTGGCAGGTAAGGATCAGCATCGAACTTGTCGACGTCAACATCGAAGTTGATTGCCGGTTTGGCAAAGCCCTTTACAGCTACCCTGGCCTTGATCTGGCTTTGCAACAGGCCGCCGGCGAAATTCGCCTGCACGATTTCTTTTGCGGCATCGATATGTACACCACCCTTCATCTCGCTGCTAACCGACTTGTTCGGCAGCTTGTCACCAGTCGCAGTCACTGCGATGCCAAGTTTGTCCAGATCGAATTGCCGTGACTTGATATTTCCGGACAGCGGCGAGGCAAGTTTAACCTTGAAAGCCTGTTCGGGCTGTTTCACATCGAGATCCAGGCTCAGCGCACTGATCCTGAACGACTGCGCGCTGCCTTCGATGCCGGGCATGGTCAGGTTTGCTGCTATATCTCCGGCGGCTCCGTTCAATTTTGCATCCAGCTTGATCCTGTCGCTGGAATATTTATCCCTGGTCAATTGAAGCGACGGCGCATCCAGATCAACTTCGAAATCGTCCTTGTCTTTCTTGCCGGAGGCACTCAGCGAAAAACTCTTCGCCGCGAACTCATTGCTGGCCAGATCCGCATTCACATCTCCGCCGGCTTTTACTTTGAGGTTGCCAATATCCAATGCCGTACCGCTGGCCTGCAATTTCAGGCCTTGCAACTGATACCTCTTCTTTTCCGGATCCAGTGCCAGCGTTGCCTCAATTTGGGTATTGATATCCAGTTTTGGCTGATTGGACTGTATGTTTGCCGAAAAATCGATCTTGCTTGGCACCCCGACGGCAATGCGTCCGGCTCTGAGATTGAGATCTTTTATCGAATATTTCGCTCCGCTGCTTTCATCGCGATAGCTGAGACTGGTTTTTTCCACGGACACGGAAGCGATGTCGAATTTGAGCGGCGTGCCGGTTGCGGGAGCGGATTTCTGCTGCTGCGGTTGCTGCCCGGCTTGGCCAAGCAGATCGTCGATATTGGTTGTTCCGTCCCTGTTTTTTACCAGTGAGGCATTCAGGCCGCTTATCGCCACTTCGTCCACCACCACCTGTCTGCGCAGCAAAGGCAGCAATGCCAGCGAAACCCGCGCAGACCGGATGGACGCAAATTCCTTGTTGCTTCTGTATTCTGACAGGGAGACCTTGCTCAGGCTTGCGCCGATATTCGGGAAAAATGACAGTTTGATGTCGCCATCGAGCCGCAAATTGCGCTGCTTGCTGTCCTTCACCGCCTTGATGATTTGCGCCTTGTAGTCATTGGGATTGAAAGTTGCGGCCACATACGCAACCGCAGCAGCAGCCACGACAACGAGGGCCGCAATGACCAGAAAACCGTATTTTATGATTTTATTCATGCTCTACCCAATAAAAAGTTCACATTCAATTATTGCGCAAAGAGAAATTGACCGGGCCAGGCCGGACCCGAGGCTAGATCACCTTGGAATAGAGTGCGTGCTCCTGCCGCGTGCGCAAATACTTGTCGAAAACCATGCATATGTTGCGTATCAGCATGCGTCCCTTCGGGGTAACCTTGATCGACTGCGGTGAAATCACCAGCAACCCTTCTCGCTCGTAGTCGCGCAATTCATTCAGCTCAGTCGCAAAGTAGTCATCAAAATCTATCCCGTATGTGCTGCTGAAAGATGCCTTGGAAAGTTCGAAGTGGCACATCAGGGCCTGAATGATTGCCCTGCGCACCAGGTCGTCCGAGTTCAATTCCATACCACGCATGATGGGCAGTACGTCCCTGTCGAGCGCATCGTAATAATCCGCAAGATCACGATAATTCTGGCTGTATGTCGGGCCGATCTTGCCGATCGCGCTGAGGCCGAGCGCCACAAGATCGCAGTCCGAATGTGTGGAATAACCCTGGAAATTCCGGTGCAGCCTGCCCTGCCGTTGCGCAACGGCAAGCTCGTCTTCAGGTTTGGCGAAATGGTCCATGCCGATGTAAACATAGCCCGCACTGGTGAGCTTTTTCACCGCCATGTCGAGTATATCCAGCTTCACCTGCGGTGCGGGCAAGTCCTCTTCATGAATACGCCGCTGCGGCTTGAAGATGGTTGGCATATGAGCATAGTTATAGATGGACAAACGGTCCGGGTTAGCTGCGATGACCCTGTCCAGGGTCACACCAAAACCATTCAGGGTTTGTTTGGGCAGGCCGTAGATCAGATCAATGCTCACCGACCTGAAACCGTTTGCGCGCGAGGCTTTAATCACCCGCAGAGTTTCTTCTTCGCTCTGAATGCGGTTCACGGCACGCTGCACCTCATCATCGAAATCCTGCACTCCGATACTGATCCGGTTGAAACCTACCTCGCCCAGCAGCGCGATGGTTTCATCGCTTACTTTGCGCGGATCGATTTCAATCGAATATTCCCCGTTTTCCACGAGCTTGAAGTGCTGGCGTATCGCCTGCATTACCTGGCGGATTTCTTCATCGCTAAGGAAGGTCGGCGTCCCGCCACCAAAGTGCAGCTGCTCGACAACCTGATCAGGACCTAGCAGCATCGCCTGCATCGCCATCTCCTTGATCAGATAGCGCACGTATTCGGCAGATTTGCTCTTGTCCTTGGTAATCACCTTGTTGCATGCGCAATAGAAACACAAGGTGTTGCAAAAAGGAATGTGGATGTACAGCGACAGCGGGCGGTCAACCCCGCCAATCTCCCGCTTGGCCACCCATTGGCCATAACGCCCGGCATCAAATGCTGCAGTAAATCGATCTGCGGTAGGATATGAGGTATAACGTGGTCCGTTTTTGTCCAGCCGACGTATCAGTTCCAGGTCCACGATCAGTTGATTGGCCGATTGATCCATAAATCCTCCTTAACTAACAGGCATTATGCCAGTTAGCCGCCCGAAATACACCTGATCATGCGGCGAATACTTGTCAAATCAGCGTCGACAGGCATTTCATCCCGAACTCGCCTCACGCCATCCCTTTAATATATATATCATAGTGTTGGATACAGCCAAACCATCTCAAGTTCATCTCGACAATTCCGGGTTACGGCCATATGTTAATTGTGGTTTAGTTGATCCATGTCAGTGCAGTGAAAATCGTTTGCAGTTATGTTTCCACCTGTTCTACTGCGAACTGAAAAGCGGTTTTTCGCGGTTATCACCTTCGCCGGGAGCGACACAGCCTGAGCGAAGATCATGTGGGCAGGATTCATATCGTTGATTGATGTTATGAAACCGGAAAATATGCGTTTCGGCAATCTTTTGCAGGGTTGCCACAACATAAGGAAACGTCTATTCCGCCCCGAAAATTGACGCAAATGACACATTGCAGTCTTGATGTTATTATCATCTAAGCCCTTGAATTAGGGATTGTTAATATTATTATCATTCAGAGGAGAAGGAAATGCTTGAACCATATGACACAAATACCGCCGATGTTGTAGGCATGTATATAGGTATATTCGTGTTTTTATTTGGCCTGGCTATTATTCTAATGAAAAAGAATTCCTGATTAGCTTGTCCTGCATTAGGTGCTGGTAATTAAAATATTTTGAGTGGGGAGGGGTACATGAGTAAATTATCCAATTTGGCGCTGGCAGGTTTGGGGGCAGTCGCCATGCTGGCATTTTCAGGAGCAGGCTTTGCCGATCAAGGCGTTGTCACGGCAAATCCCGCCAATGGGAAGAAAATCTTCGAAAATGGCATAGGCGACAAAGTTCCTGCTTGCGCTACATGCCATGGCGACAAAGCCATGGGCAACGATGATATGGGAACTCCGAGGCTTGCTAACATCGGATTTGTATACATCGTCAAGCAACTGCACAATTTTAAAGAAGACAAGCGCAAAGACATGACCATGTTCCAGATGAACGATATCGCTAAAAACCTGACCGATCAGGATATGCGGGATCTTGCATCATATGAGGACACCTTCCCATTGGACAATCCTGAAGTCTCCGATCTCAAGCAGCTTAAAGCCAATGGCACAGTGGTAGGTGAATCCTACAAGGGGAAAATACTGGTTACCTATGGTTCGGACAAGGTTTCCGCGTGCAAATCCTGCCACAGCTATGATGGCCGTGGCGCCGACCCGATATTTCCGAAGATCGGTCACCAGAAATATGTTTATCTGGTCAATCAGCTGACACATTGGCGCGACGGTACCCGTGCGAACGATCCGAAGAAAATGATGGAAAAGATCGCCCAGAAGTTGTCTGACGACGATATCCACAATGCCGCGACGTACTTGTCGCAAGCAGCTGACAGCACAGCTGGGGACGGTTATCAATTTAACAACGAAACAGTTCTGGATAACATTAAAATCGTCAAGTAGTATATATTGGCGTAGTTAGGCATTCTTGCAGCTCTCCCGCACCAATTATCGGTGCGGGAGGATTGATGGAGACTGGTCTGCTTTGATCAGTCTTTTTTGCTTTGTAGGTTCCCTGAACTAATAATGTTGTTCATGGTCTTCCTGTTTTAATCAAGATTGGTGATGATGAAAAAGGGTGAAAAGATTCTATTTGGGATAGTGGGGTTTCTGGTTGTAATTACTGTAATTAACTTTACCGTATTGGAGAAAGCCAGCCATAAATCAGACAAGCCGTTGTACCCCATTCTGACGCATTACGATTTTTCGCCTGCGGGCATGCGCGGTTACAGCATATATGAGCATGACAATTGTTACGATTGCCATAAGGCGGTAGGCAGCGGCACCAGCATGGGTGTTACCCTGGACGGCCTGGGATCAGAGCATGACGTGAATTATTTCTACAATTTCCTCAAGTATCCGGAAAAAACCTATGGTGCAAAAACCCTCGATCATGGCGCACCGCCCAAGGATGCAGCATATGTTTCCTCACTTCCGGATTCGGACCTGCATGACATCGCGATATTCCTGTCGGAGCTGAAGTCCGACCAGGGCTCTTCGTCATCCTTCGAACCACCCAAAGGTGACTCCAGCTTCATTGATGCCATGGTTGATATGTGGACGCCCGCCAACTGGAGAAGCAAGTACAGGGATATTCGCGAATGGATGAAATCAAAAAATGAGGACAAGCATGACGGAAAGCAATAAATTGAGCGCTGCGCAAAACAAGGAATTCACCCGGTATATCCTGTTTTTTGTGTATGCCTGCATAATCTACAGCATCATCGGCTTTTCCTGGGGTGCCATTATGGGCGGTATTCCGGCCTTCAGGCATTTCGTCGACTACAGTGCACACGGCCGCCTGATTACCCTCGCGCACGGGCATATCAATCTGCTGGGCTGGGTTGAAATGGCGATATTTGCTTCCTTGTATTATGTGGTCCCTACCCTTACACGCCGGTCAATCTACAGCCTGCGCCTGGTTAAGGTTCATTTCTGGATGCACAATTTCGGCCTGATCGGCATGGTGGTATTTTTCTTTTCAGCCGGACTGGTCGGCGGCCTGAGCACTGGCCCGGATACCGAGAAACTGGTCAGTCATCTGCTTGCTTTTGTCGGTATATTCGGAACACTGGTTCTGACAGCAAATATCATATGGGGTTATAACCTGTACAAAACCACAGTAGGGTGGCAGAAAGAGGCATGAACAAACGGTGGCTTCTATCGGTTTGTTGCGTGATCGTCCTGAGTTTGCTGGGCGGATGTGGCCAGGGCGGCCTGTCCGCCGGCTTCACTATAGGCCAGAAAGCGCCCAGTCTTCCCACCAAGACCCTGGCCGACGTGGGCGGTGACTTCAGCAAAATCACCACCTACCGGCAGCCTGACCCGCGCATGTATCAGTATTCAATCGACAAGGCTCTGCTGACCGGCAAGCCTATCGTGCTTGAATTTGCGACTCCCGGTCATTGCACCAATTGTGATGCGCAGCTCCAGGTACTCAAGGCCATACTCGACAAATACCAGGGGCAAATGATATTCATCCATATCGACCAGTATGAAAATCCCCAAGCTTACAAAGCATATCAAGTCATGGGGGATCCCTGGACGTTTCTGATCGACAAGCATGGCATTGTCCGCTTCGAGCGCGCGGGTGCAATGCTGTACGGCGAACTGGATATGGCCATCAAGAAGTTCTTTCTGTCTTGACCATCCAGTGCTCATTGCAACCAACTAAAAATTACAGGCAGCAGACCTATGGCTGACAAAGAAACAGCAGGTAAGATTCAGATTGAACTGGTCAGGGATCGCAAGGGAATGATATGGGACTTGCTGCTTTACATTCCAACAGTCGTTGCGCTTGCCTCGATTTCAGCCAGCTTCTGGTACGGCAACAACCACAACATGGGATATTTGTTTTCCTTTCTTACCTGTTTCTTTTTTATAGCCGGATTCAATCGAATATTCAAAACACGTTTGATGCTGCTGCCGTCAGCTCCGATTTCCATATCCGTAGACGAACAAAGCCTGGGCTTGCAGCAGAAAAACGGTAACCGTATTGATCTGATAAAAAGTCTTCGTTATTACCCTGACTATGCGGGCAAGTCCTTCGGGATTTCTGGTTTGGATGGCATGGGAAAGCAATTGCAGTTTGTGTTCCACCGCGGGCAGTTTGCAACTGCGGAGCAGTATGCTAGCGTTCAGGACAAACTGAAACGCCACAAAAAATAACGGCGGGATACACCGGGGCGTACACGATATCACTGCCCTTTTTACTTCCGTCCTGAACGTCTTTGAATCACATCCCAGGTCATGTAACCAATGACCCCCACGACCATCAGGCAAGCCAGAACGATAATCTGCAACTCTGATTGCGGACTTACCAGTCCGCCTATGAACATGTGCACCGCATAACCGGTAATGAATAGCGCGCTGATCGCAACCACCAAATACATCAATATTTCGCCCATCATGCCATTTGCTCCCGCTATTTGGTTGTTGTGGACTCCTTGATTTCAATAATAACCCCGCCGCGCTGCAGGGCAACTGTCTCGACTTTTCCTGCATCCATCATCGCAAGATTGTGTGACAGCGAGTGATTCGCAGGATCTCGCGGATCAAACAGCAGATACTTGACACCCCTCATCATCGCCAACAAGGTTTCCTCGTCCTTGGCTGCAGGAGGCAGTGGCAGGGTATCGCAGCGGCATGCCAGCATGGTCCTTGCAGGCCACTGGCTGGCTATCCGTATCGGCTTGCCCGAAGGTAAATTTTTCTGTTGCCGGTCACTTGCCATGTTTTCAACATTATCGACATACGCCTTGATCAGACGGTCACTTGATGCAAGCTGCCCGGCCAGCATGGCCTTATAGTGCGACTTATCAATCATCATATAAGTCGTGGAAATTACGACAAACAGCACCAGAACCACACCCCGCTGCTGCCAGAATCCGCCTTGGAATTCCGTGTCCTTCTGCAACAGCAAAGGCAATCCCCAGTAAAGGCTCGTGACGAGTGCAAACATGCCGAGCGTATCATCACCGGTCAGCATGCCTATCGCCAGTGCAAGCAGAAAAATGCACCCCAGAAAATCCGTCCATAAGTTTCTCCCCTGCTTCAAAACAATCAGGAAAAGGATAGCCAGGACCCCGATCCCGCTGAACCAGCGGTCGGTTTCAAGAACTTTGCTGCCAGCCGGCCCCTGCAGCACTGTTGATAAGCCCCTGACTGGATTGGAAAGCCACGTAACATGACTCCACCCCATTGTCAGCACCAAAGCCAGCAGAACGGTGAAAATGATTCCTGCAAAGAAATAATGCTGCTGCTTTTTATTGACAGGATCCTTGTACCATCGCCAGAACAAGGCCAGAGGATATGCAAGCCCGGCAGGATGCAGCGTTACGCTCACCAGACTCAGCAACATTTGCAGGAAATACCTTCCCCCGAATGCCTGAGGCAACTCGCGGTATTTCAGGTCGGTCCAGGCGCCAATCGCAAATGTAAAGAGCAGGAAAGGTCCGACCGAAATAGTGTCGATCTGACTAAAAACCAGAGGGGAAATAAGCAGCAAACCGGTTGCCAGAAGTGCACCTTCTGTTTCCCCGCTGCGCCGGCGCCATGAATGAACAGCCCAAGTGGCGACTGCCATTACCAGGATCGTAAATATCTTTGCGGCCAACAGATTTCCTGTCCACAAAAAGCCGACCGGGGCGAGAAACACAGCCCGGAAATCCGGAAAACCCAAAGTAACGACCGAACTTACCACATTGTCCACTACCGACCAGGTCAACAACAAAGCCTGAGCCGCACCTTCATCAATGCCATAGGAAGACTTGTTCAACAACATCAGGCACATACCTCCCCAGCATATCAGTGCTAGGTAAGCCCAGTATCTTTGTGGAATCTGTAATTGCCAATTTTTCATTTTCACTTGTTTCCTGATGGGAATTTTAAGACGGACCTACAAAAGGCATGTACGGCTGCTGGCACGCCGGCGCTGATATTGAATTGCTTTCCACAATTGAGTTGTTGGGGAAGAAAACTGTCGGTATCCGGGAGTTGGATAGGCCAAGATTGGATCGGACCTGCGGAAGTTAATAATTAAATTCTGACCGATTTTATCAGCAAGTAAACCATGGCTGCAATTATTTAAATACCGACATTACATTAATACGCTCCACTAATTTTGTTACACTTTTAACAGTTGCATGCACATGGTGATTCCGCTAGACTTGCGTGCAAAGGGTGGCTGGTTTTTGCATGAATACCGCAGCCTTTTCAATACTTACTATAATGTCGTGCAACCAAACGGAGGGATGTAGCATGCCAATCGAACTTCTTGTACCAATAGGAATTTTTCTTCTGGGTGTGGTGGTTTCAGTAAGCCTGTCCACACTGGGAATTGAACGCGTCATTGAGGCAAACAAGTCTTAATCAAAACCTGCCCCTGATTACCAAACACGCTTCGAAAGTGTCCGGCTGGAGCCGGGCATTTTCTTTTGTAGTGCCATAGAATCAGCGTATTTATTTCCGGCCACCAAGATTAGCAATCTCTCCGGCTTTTATTCTCCCGTAATTCCAAACCTGAATCCCGGCATTCTATGCAACCAGATCCTCTGCACCGGTATCTCCTTAAATTTTTACTGCTCTCGGCCTTTTCGTTTTTCGTAGGAACGATTCATGGAATGCTGCAGGTTATGCCGCCAATTCGGGCGTGGCTGGATTCGATCGGAAGTCCCTATGGCGGCCCAGGCCATATGATCGACCCGCTGGCACATGCGCATATGAATCTCGTAGGCGGAGTGGTTTTACTCGCAATGTGCGTTACTTTTTATCTGTTGCCGATTTTTGCGGAAAGAAAGATATATTCAATCAAACTGGTACAACACACTTTCTGGTGGGTAAGCATTGGGGTATACAGCTTTTACATAATCCTGATGACTTTCGGTATCTGGGAAGGTTTGCTCTTGCACTCCCATCCGCAGGAAGTAGCCTCAGTCCACCACTATTATAGTGTTGCAGTCGCAATTTCCGGCACGGTCATGGCCGTCGGATTCTGCACTTTTCTGGCCAATGTCATTCTGACCATGGTTGCCAAACCGACCAGACAGGACTAGATGGACTAGAGCAGTATCAACTCACATCCAGTTTGATCGGAAAGCGCAATATTTTCTGCTTTTTACCCTGCTGTATCATTACCCTGACAATCCCGTTCCTGTTCTCGCCTATGTCGATTGCACGGCGGTAAACGCCTATATACCCATCCTCGATAGCCTGAATCCACGGCTCTGATTCGGACCCGCGAAGGGAAACGATCAGATCTCCTGCGGGTTTGCCGTGTGGGCCGGTGATAATAACGACGACTTCGGACATGCCGGCAATCGGAGGACTCGGATGAGTCTGTATACGCACCACCATGTTTTCCCAGTGTTGCGGTGGAATTGAGGAGTCAGTTGCACTATCGCTGCAAGCGACCAGCCCGATAGCCAGCGTACTGAATATGATTCCCAGGTATCGATTCACGATCTAGACATTAACTTGAACAAATCGGAATCGGTTCCATTCTTAATCGTGTTTTTCATTTTTGTCTTCTTGTTTGCCTTCCTTATCAGAGTCCAGCCTTCCCGCAGCAGCAGATCCGTACATATTTACCATGTACCAGACGAATAATCCGGCAAGCGCGATATACACAAGCGACCCCAGAAAACCGGGATCCTTTACCCAGTCAGTCCACGTCACAACCACTCCTGGGCGCAGTCCCCAGAATGGGAAGCTGAGGCCCACACCGACCAGCAGGACTATTACCACCACCGCCCAAAACCAGTAGGGGACATTCAACTGCGACTCGGGGATCCTTTCTACCATTTCCCAATCTTCCATACCGCGCTTTTCCAGGCGCTCTTCATCCGTGGCGTAACCGAAATTATCCTTCCGGGGTTGTCCCCATTGCGGATCTCCTCCCTCCAACTCGGATTTTTTATCCTGATGTTCCATCACAATATCTCCTATTCGACAAATAGCTGGGTATCAAAGCGTCCGATCCACCCATCCTTGGAACGGGCCACCACCACAAATGGATGCAGGCCATGCTGCAATTTGGGAAGAATCGAGAGAGTAACCGATTGTCTGCCGACCGTATTAAAATCGATCTTGCTTGTGCTCAACGTGTAATCATTCTGCGGCAGGCCCTCTACAGCCAGTTTCAATTCTGCCGGTCGATATCGTTTGCTCGATATTTCGACACGATATTTTCGTGCAGACTGATTATGGTTCGCCGACATATACCCGACAGCCAGGTGGTAAGGCTGGTATGACCATACTCCCCACGCAAACATGACTGATCCGAGCGCCGCGAATGGCATGGTCCATCCGAATCTCGACAACAGTGACATCGAATTATCCCGGAAATTGCGCAGCTTGCCCGATTCCCGCTGCCCCAATTCGAAACGCAGCAACCCGGTGCTCCCTTTTTTTGCCTTCAGACTATTGCATGCATCGATGCAGTCTCCGCAGTTGATGCAGCTATCGTAAATTTCTGTTTTTCGTGGGTCCAGCTTGATGAAACAGGTCGTTACACAGTAATTGCATTTTTCGCACTCGGAAGCACGGCTCGCATCGTAAACCACATGCAATGTTTCCCTGGTTTTGAACGAATGCTGCCAAACCTTGTACACGCATGCGAAACGGCACCAGAAGTGCCGCAGCACCGAAATATCGAGCAGGATAATCATCACCCAAACCGAATAAATCCAGTACAGCGAGCCGGCCAGTCTCGAATCCGGCCTGAACGTTATGAAAGACCACACCACTTCGGGCGGGTAGAAATACAACAATGGCACCAGCGCGAACAGCATCGAAGCTGACAGAAACGAAAACCCGAGCAATATCCAGTTAATTATCTTATTTTTCCCGGCAGAAACTATCGGAGCCTCACCATTCAAACTGACTTCAGCTCGCTTGCCAAGCAATCTGCGGGTCATGTGATTTGCCCATTCTGCCAGTGAATTCTGGGGACAAGCCCAACCGCAAAAGACGGTTCCTGCCACCGAGTACAACACAACCAGGCCACTCGCCAGCATGATCCACAAACCCGATACCAGGAAGAAATCGGAAAACCATATTTGCCAACCGAGTACCACCAATGCGCCATTCTCGGGATCGATTCGAAACAGGCCTGATACCGGGATAAGGACCAGCAGCAGCAAAAATACGATCTGCACAGTTCGACGCTTCCAGCGGAAATTGGGCGCACCTTTTTTTGCCCCGGTTCCGACAACCTTTACAGGGATGCTTGAGAGTGTCTTGTTGATTACGGAGGACATGTATACCTTTTCTTGCCGGGCCAGCTACATCAAGCTAGCGAATTGTTCTCGCCTCAGCGTCAAATGGTGATACGGCAAGCAGGCGGGAACGATAACGTTCCGCTTCCCTGCTGTTTCCCGCAGCCAGTTCCATATGCCAGAATGCGCGCAAGGCACCAACAAAGTTGGGGGATACCTTGAGGATTTTCTGCAATGCTTCTCGCTCGCTCAATCCGTGTTGAGTTGCTTCCGGCAGCGACTCCAGCATGTTATCAGCTAGTGCATCGGCAATCCAGCGATCTTGCCGGTTGGCCTGATAAGCCAGCCAGATCAGCTTGCCCGCTTTCGCAGGTTCTCCCTGAATCGATGCAATCCAGGCTCGCATGGTCAATTCGGTTGCAAAGTAGGCGCGCCCGAACTTTTCCCTGTCATTCTTACCGACTGCCAGTATTTTCCCCGCTGTGTCCACATCCGGACGGTGCTCCAGCATCCATCCCAGTAATGCCGGCAGATTGACGCTTCCATCATATCGCGCGCGCGGGAGGCTGAATTCAATATATGGAACCCACTCATCCTGAACAGGTCCGGCAGTTTCGGGGATCGGGCCCCAATAACGTCCCAGCCAGGTCCAGGCACCTTCGCCTCCGGTCGCCTGACTCTGTTCCTGTGCAGTCATCCGGCGCAGATTTGCAAGCAATGCACCTGCGCCCAGAAATCGCCTGTGCGGGCCGACCATTGCCAGGTGCATACCGTCCATGAATAACTGTGCATCAGGGAAAACTTGCCTGAAGCTGCGCAATACCACTTTGAGTGATTGAATGTCGAATTGGTTCAGAGCCAGCCACTGTACAAATACACCATCGGCATTCAAGTGGTCCCGCGCTCTCTGGAATTGCTGTACTGACAGCAAGGCGCCCATACCTGCCAGATCCGGATGAAACAGATCGCCGATAATCACATCGTATTTGTTTTTCGAAGTAATCAGGTAGTGTCTGGCATCATCCCGTCTAGTCTGTGCCTGATCCATGATGTTACGGTTGACCGGTGCAAACCACGTACGGGCGGCAATAATCGCCCCGCGTGACAATTCGACCGCGCTACGCTGCAAATCCGGAAATGGTACAGATCCCGCCATTGATATCCCGGTTCCCAATCCGAGAAACAGCACGCTGTGCGGCGCGGGATGAAGCAGCAGCGCAAGTCTCGCCTGATCCATCTGGATCTCCACCGCACTCGGATCACTGGATGCATCCATACGCTGCAGATCGCTCAACAGCACGCGCTGGCCATCCTGCTGCTGAATAACATGCGTCATAGCGATTGCATCTTCATAAAGAAACAGATCCCGGCTATTGACTTCGATTTTCGGCAACAGAACGTGCACGGGCGGCATGCTGCGCAAATGCCATGCAACCATCATCATGATTGGAATTGCCAGCCATACACGCCTGGAATTGACCCAAAACATTCCCAACGATGCAATTGCAAGTCCGGCAATTGCAACTGTCCCGGCGCTGCCCAATGACGGTATGAGCAGCAAACACGCGATAATTGCACCTGTGGCCCCGCCAAGACAGTTTGCGCCGTACAACCATACTCCGCTCGCTTCAGTGCCTGCAAGCCGGCCGGCCAGCAATGGCAACCATGCGCCCAGGGAGAGGGTAACCGGGAACGTGAATAATCCCAGTATCAGAGCTTGCGTCCAGGTGGCGCCAAGGAAGGATCGAAACTGGTTTTGCTCAACCCATGCGGAAACCGCTGGAAGCAGCCAAAGGCTGGCCAGCACACCGGCACCTGTTGCAAGCGGCAATATCATGGTTAACCATTGCTTGTGCACGCGCGGCAACAGCATGCTGCCGAATGCAATTCCGAGCAGAAACACGGCTAGAATCACACCGAGTACATATTCCGTGCGCAACAGAACCATGCCATACAGCCGTATCCAGCAGACTTCCAGCATGATGCTGCCGGCCCCAATACCAGCGTATACAAATAGCGCCGAAAGCGGCGGACGTGTTTGCTGGATTTTGCTCGGAACATTTCCGCTTTGGCTGGCGCGATATATATATGACAGCGTCAGTCCTGCTACACCGATTGACAATCCAATCAGGGCGACTGTTCTTACCGAATTCGTCCAGCCCAATGCCGACAAGCTCCATAGCGGAAACAGTGCGCCTGCTGCTCCACCAACCGTATTCAGACCGTATAGCTTTCCCAGCGATAATGGGGTTCGCTCCACCACTTTGAGCACCAATGCAAAACTCAAGCCCATTGCGAATGCCGGCAACACCAGCAAACACAGCGCCTCTCCCCCTTGCAACAGATACCATTGCACCAGTGTCATCCTGGTGGCTACACCACTCATCCACCCGCCCATTGCCTGGACCAGACTTGGCAACAGCAGGGAATAGAATGCGATTGCCGTTTCCAGCAGCGCAAACCATGCCAGCGGCTTGCTGATCATCCGCACCCATCTCACCCCTGCCAGACTGCCCAGACCCAGCCCGATCATGAATGCAGCAATAGTGAGCACCACCCCGAATATGCTTACCCCGAACTGCAAGGACAACATACGCGCCCACAATACCTCGTATGCAAGACTGGTTAAGCCCGACAAAAAGTACAGAATTGCCACCCACCGCCACAACAGCCGGCTTGCCGGATTTGTATTCAAGCTGAGCGTGGACGCGTGTGACATATGGAATTATTCGGGAATTGCAGCCGATGCTGGATCCGCAGCCTCGCTATTGGGCTCAGCCATGCAGAAAAGCCAGGATAAGGAATTGGAACTAATTGGCGCAGCCCGGCTGTCAGTAGCCTTCAAGGTACTGTTACTAGAACGGATAAAACCATACCAGGCCTACAATCGCATGAGCGATTGCCAATGTGATACTTAATGCTGCAAATACCATGTGCGCAACAAACAGTGGCTTTCCAAAAACACCCATGGCGAGCCCCAACCCACCGGTAATAATCACCAGCAGGATCACACCCAAGCCCAGCAAAAACATGATCTGCTGTTTTTCCTTTAGCGGGACCGCTTTTGCTCTTATATCGCTCCTGTTTTGTTTATTGAATTCATTCAAAATTTGCGCACCGTTATCAGCTGGCGGGGCCTCTTGCGCATATGCAGGAAGCATAGTCAGAAAGGACAGTAAGATCGCCAGTATTGTGCTGGCATAACGTAGGGCAGACATCTTGAATTGGTACTTTGTCAATTTCAGCATTGCATACCTGCTTTATAAATAGTTTATGGTTTCGCCATCCGCCGCTTCGCGTTTGGATTTACGTATGGCGTTTTTCCAGGCCAGCACTGCCATGAGCACAAAAGGTATGAAGACCATCATCATCAGAAACAGGAAAATGTACCAAGGTGTTTCAATGGTAACGTGCATGTAGCGGTAGCTGTCCACTTGGGCCTGCGCGGATGTAGTAACGGCCAAACTGACCAGTGCCAGTAAATTCCTAACCCATTTGCAGTTCATGATAACCCTCCGTATTTCGGTTACTTCTGTTCATCGGCTGCGCAACGGAATCCGTAAAAATCCGATGCGGAATTCGGCCAGGCATAATCTCTGTGATAGCTCGCCGTGGAGAAGGGGTCGCCCTTCCATGATCCTCCGCGCAATACCTTGTAATGCCGATTTACCCGAACCAGGGTGGATATTTTCAAGGCCTGATCTTCCGCACCCATGACTTTGGAAACCTTGCCCTGGAACACATCTGCTGTCGCATCCGTATTTTTATAGGGAAGGAAATCATCGGCTGTCCATTCGTCAACATTACCCGCCATGTCGTAGACACCGTATGGGCTTAGACCGTTGGCATAGGTCGTGACATCGGTTGCAGAGCCAACATCATAGTATGTGTTCAGACGCTTGGGATCCATTTGATTGCCCCATGGCCAACGCCTGCCGTCTGTGCCGCGAGCAGCCTTTTCCCACTCTGCCTCGGTTGGCAATCGTTTGCCCGCCCATTTGCAATATGCCGCTGCATCGTACCAGTTCACCATGGATACCGGATACTTCAAAGTACCTGGTTCGATTTTCCCTTTTTTCCAATCCAGAGGCGGACGATGTCTGGCCGCTGCAACAAATCGCGCGTATTGCGCATTCGTCACCAGATATTTGTCTATTCTGTAGGCCTTTAACTTGACCTTGTGTTCCGGGTGCGCGGAATCATTGGCCATTTTCAAATTTGTACCCATCAGAAAGCTCCCTGCCGGGATTCTTACCATACTATCCAGATTCTCCCACTGACCCTTGGATAACAGGGCCTCTGCTTCATCCAGGGTATATCCCGCAGCCTGATTTATTCTTTTCTCATTCTCTTCGTGAAGCACAATATCCTCACCTTGCGCCCGTATCTTGCTTGATTCCTCTCTCAAATCATAAGTTGCCAAGGCACGCATCTCGCCCATGCGCATTGAGCCCAATCTGCTCACATGCAGGCATCCCAAAATCATTACCAGAGAAATGCACGTGATCAGCGTGGCAGAAAGATACCGCTTCCTGCGTAATTGCTCTTGCGGATTTGTTGCTGCAGCAGGTCTAGATGCCGTCGACATTACGATTCCCTTGTTGCGGTAATTTGCTCTCCGCTATCCTTCTTGGATCGCCCATAAATACCCTTCTTCATTACTTCACCCATGACTCCACCGATTACAGCTGACTCCACCGACAGAACCACATAAAGGCTCCACCAGCCCAAGGGGTTCAAATTGGTGCCATGCGGAGTGCCGGACACATAATAGATTTCTGCATAACTTAAACAGCGCACGATTATTGGCGGAAAATAGCACAACCATTTACCACCCAGTCCGTATATCCAGGATACGGCCAGTCCGACCAGAAATGGCACAAAGAAAACATCCAGTATCCATGCGAAGCTGAATGTAGACAAACCCGAAAACAGTTCGATTTTTACCCCAAGCAACCTGTCGCCGAAGTGGATCATGGACATCCCGATCATCAGAGCAACAAGACCCCTCAAAGTTCGATTGTTCATTTCGGATAATCCTTGCCGGTTAATTTCTCATACTCGGATTTTTTGGTTTGCTCAAGGTACCAGTCCTTAACCTTGAGACTGGCCAGATATTGCGCCAACAGATGTCGGTCACCATCCGGCATACTTGCGTAAGATGGCATGCTCCATTTCTTTTTCAAGCGAGTTGGTAAAATCGACTGCGGATCGGGAGAGGAAAGATACGCATACAACCATGCTTCGCTGCGCAGCGAGCCGATGCCATCCAGCATTGGAGCCGGGACCGATTCAAGTATATCTTTCATCGTCCATAATGAATGACATACAGAACAGCCATTTTTATTGTAGATAGCCATCCCGTTTACTGACAAATCATGCGTAGCCGTCGTATAAAACGGAATATCACGATCGTGCTTTCCCTCAACATGCAGCATTGAACGGATTACACCTGCAACAAGAAACACGCCAATCAAAGCCAGGATTGCTTTTTCTCCGCGTTTCATACGCCCAGCTTGCGCCTTTCAGCTTCTTCCGCCAAATGGCGCTTCCGGCTTTCGATCTGTGAATCAATGACTGCACGACTTTTCGTATATTCTTCCGGCGCCATTTTGCCCTGATCTTTTTCGTCAAATATTACGTATTTGATATCCTCATCGAACTGTTCGTTTTGTGCACCCCACCTGATCCAGTAAAGTACCGCGAGAATAATCATTGCACCGATAATCAACCATAAATATATGCTCCATCCATCCGGAAGCGTTTCAAAAAAGTGAGCCATAGTAGTTTCCTTGTCAAATTGTCAAAATAGAATGCCACCAAGCATCTGCATCGCGGCAATTATTACTGCAGCCACAACACCAAGAATGATTGCTCCGAATAGTATACTTTCTCCCAGCCTTGCCTTCTTCGGACGATTTTTGTTGAACATCAACGCAATTATTATTCCCGAAAACAGCAATATGCCGACCATCAGAAAGACAAATATCCACTCGCTGAATTCCTGGCTGCGCATGCCCTCGATGCTGAGGTCTAGCTTGGGTGAAATTTCGGGATTAATCTGCGTGACAAAAAGCTGGATAGTGTTGATAGCTTGAATGAGAATCTTTGGCTCCTAGTTGCAACTTATGCCTACCTAAACAAAAATGCCGCGCCGTATATTCGGCGAGGCATTTCATATGATTACTAATTTTACTCAGTAAACCAGACCTTAGCTAAACCAATTTTGTTTGTATTTGTAATTATGTTACTTCTTTTCATTACGACGATCGATGAAAAGAGCATAAAAAATCGGCATAGCAAAAGCCAGAGCAATAATAAAGGATATTGCGAGCGGACCGTTATCAAGTTCAATCATTCCAGTTCCTCCTAAAAAATTAAAGTTGCAAACCGGATTGGCTTAATGTGCAGACAATCCGGCCACAATCAATGATTATGCCTTGGCTGCCAGCTCGACGGAGGCAGTCGCTTGATCAGTATCGTTACCCCAATGAAAAAGTAGCTCAGGTAGAAAATGTCAATCAGATAGCCCTTGTCCCACCATGGCTGCTTTCTTATGACCGTTCCATCAGCTCTTTTGTTTCCCTCGAAGTTTGCCATTACCACATGGTCGCCAACAACTTCGTACTCGTCCATATGCACACCTTTGGCCATCAATGCTTCCATCTCGGGTTTCATGATACGCAGATCATCCATGGTTACCGGGTGGCGTTCCAGCATGCCATCATGCCCCTTGCCCTTGTTCAACTGGATGATTTTCTCCATCGCTTCCTGGTCATTTTTGGCCGCCAAGACTTCTGGATTGCTCATTGCTTTAATATACCCTTCATAGATTTCAGCTGTGGGGCGCTGGCCCCACAGAGGAAACGTAACCGCAAAAGCGGTAATGACGGTAAGTATGACGAGCAGCACAATGGGCACAGGCAAGCGATTGTTATCTTCCGTGATGCCGCCCAGATCTTCTTTTTCCCACAGCACTTTGTCCGCCTCATTCGTGGCTGAGTCACACATTGTGCGCAATGGCTTATCAAAATTCCAAGACATGTCCTACCCCCTCTTATTTAAGGCTCAAAATCCAGTCAATCAGACCGCGAATTTCGGAATTGCTGGCATAACTTGGTACGTCAGGAGGCGATACACGCTTGCCCTCACGATACTCGTTATATTCTTCACGCCATTTGGCGAAATCTATTTTTTTGCCATCCGCATCCGTCTTGCCCCACAAATAGTCGAAGCGCGGCATGATGGAGTGCGGCTGCACCAGGCGAGGATTGAAGAAGTGCATCATCATCCATTCCTTGGAGGAATTGCGCGATCCAACGTGCAGCAAGTCAGGTGCTTTGCGGTCAGAACCGAATGCGGTTGGGGATTCACCATTGAAATCGCCCAGCATCGGCGGTGCACCAAACACCTGCCAGTCCTGCGTTTCCTCGGGCAGCAGTGTATGGCACCACCAGCAGCCCTCTCGAATGAACATGGTTTTACCCTTGCCGGCTTCAGAAACATCCGAATCCTTGGCCACACTCATCACGTCAGCTGGCGTCCAACCCTTGGTTGCGGTCAGATTGTCAATATAGCTGTATTCTTTGCCCTGATAGAGCCCCTTAGCTATAGTGAAAACCGCCCCAACGTTTTTGTTTGCATCATTAACATGCCCCTGCTGCACGCTCAACTCCTGGATACCTTCACCCAGAATCCTCGGATGCATCACACCCGACGGGAACGATGTCCCCTTTTCGTAGACATAAACCTGCATTCCCCCGTCTATAGGCTGCTTGGTCTTAGGATCTACTTTCAGCGATACGCCCAGCGGCTTGTTCTTGCCCTGCATCCACGGATCATCCAGATTGAATCCGGATTCACGCCCCACCTCCAATTGCTTGGTAAGGGCGATATCCGTTGAGGACACTGACGCAATATTGATGCTCGGAAAAAACAAGGTAATTGTCATCGACCCGCCCAGCGCCAAGCCGAACAGTCTCGCTCCGATTTTATACTCCCTAAATCCAGCCATTCTTGATCTCCCTAAGTTTTTCTTGGCTCAACATTAGCGCTCGTATGCCAGTTCATGAGGCAAACGACCCTGAGGTACAACAGTCCCTTTGCGTGCCGTCATCCACATGTTGTACAGCCACAGAATGTTCCCAGAGAACACCATGGAGCCACCCAGCCAGCGCGCGATCATGTAAGGATGCTCCGCAATGACCACGTCGATGTAGGGAACCTCATATATCTTGCCCGCACCCTGAATCAGGCCGGCAATCGTCATTGAAACCCAGTAAGTGGTAAATCCGATCAGCAGCAGCCAGAAGTGCATGTTGGCCAGAGTGATGGAATACAGCTTGCGCTTCATGATTGACTGTATACCGTAATAAACAGCCGCTACTTCCAGGAATGTCGAGAATCCCAGCAATGCCAAATGCGCATGCGCCACAATCCAGCCGGTTCCGTGGATATACCAGTTGATAGCACGAGTTTGCTGGAATCCGCCCTGCATATTCAGCGGAATCGCCATCAGACATCCGGTTACGGTAAAACGAACCTCGATATTCTCGACGAACATATACCACTTGCCCTGCATCGTCAGCATGATGTTAGACACGAATGCGATTGCAGGAACCAGAATCAGCACACCCTCTACAGATGCGAACGACTTCAGCCACTCGGGCAGAGGCGCAGACATCAGGTGATGAGCTGCCGGGGTTGAATAGAACACCACCACCGACCAGAAGTGCAAGTGACCGATACGGTGTGAGTACAACGGATTCCCCGTCACCTTTGGAATGGTGTAATAGGCGATCGCCGCTGCCACCGGAGTGATCCACAGCCCAAGCACATTATGAGCGAACCACCAGGTCAGGTATGCCTCGGTCAGGCCGGTCAAATGGAAAAATTCTGGCAAATTGCCAATCAGGAACACGATAATGACCATGAAGGTCGCTGCCGCAAAAAACCAGTTGGTCGTGTATATACCCTGTGTACGGCGATTCAGGATCGTCATCCAGACGTTGATGCCGAGAGGTATGAACACACAGGTCGCAAGGTACAGGTCGATCGGCCATGGGAAGTCGGAATATTCGCGGCCGGAAGTAATACCTGCCCACAAAACCGTCAGGCCCAGAGTCAGACCCAGGTTCCACAGGAAGCAATTCCACAACCCCAGCTTTTCAGACCACAATTTATTGTTACCGAGCGCGGGCGTGATATACATCATGGCCATGGCGAATGCCATTGAAATCCAGCCGAAAATAACCGCCATCACGTGAACCTGGCGCATATGGCCGAAAGCAAAATATTCATTGCCAGTCACAAAATCGGGAAATGCGAGCTTTGCCGCATTGAATGAACCCAGGCCGGTACCGATAACGAACCAGATTATGGCCGAAAACCCGAAGAATATCGCCGCAGAACCAGACGGTATGTCCTCGTTCTTGGCAAATAGATATTTAAGCATGTGCTACCCCTCCCTCAAATCGAATGAAAACTCTAGTGATTACCGGCTTCATTTTTTCTATCATGTGGAACAATGATGTACCAAGACAGCAACATACTCGAAAACGCCAGCAGCACTCCAAGTGATCCCGCAATTAAAGCCATAACAACACCCCTTTAAGAATAATAAATGTCAATCGAACAAGCCGAACGCATCGAATTTATCCAGCCGCCTGTTCCAATTTATCATGGCGAGTCAGACCCACCACCAGAATCACACAAAACGCGAAACCGAATACAAACATCGCCCAATCTATGAACCCAGTGAATGTCGAAGGATCATAGGATGTCAAGCCTGGACCACCCCATTTGGCAAAGCCGCCACGCCCCAGCAAGCACATCAAGGTTGCACCGAACACGCTGCCATTCCCCATGCCAGTCAACATCCCGCCTATGATAATTGTCCAGAAGGATCGAGATGTAATCGACTTTGTACTCATTTAAAACCCCCTTTAAAGTTAATTATAATTAACACGTCATTCCGATCAGGCCAAAATTCTCATGAGAATCATACATCTAATTTTCTCCGAGCCCCAGCAGCGTGAAATCCTAGCGTGAACTGTCCCATACACGGCGTAACATAACTGCAAACGCCTGACAGCGCACTGACATGGATCAACCAAACTAGATATATTTACAGGCCGTATACCCGATTAATTTGCTTGGATACCGGGTGCCAGATTGCCTATCCGCGGGCAATGTTATCGAGACGCTCCAGATCGAGTAGCTGAACCTGCCGCCGTTCGGTAGCCAGCAATCCCTCGTTCTGAAAACGGGTAAACACACGGGATACTGTTTCTTCGGTTATGCCAAGATAATTGCCTATGTCGCTGCGCGACATGCTCAGATTGAATTCAGTGGGGGAATAATTGCGCCTACGGAATCGCTGCGACAAGCTAAGCAAAAACGTAGCCAGGCGTTCATCAGCGCTCTTTTTTCCGAGCAAAAGCATCAACTCCTGGTTATCGAGAATTTCCCGGCTCAGAATTCTGAGCATCTGTTGCCGGATGGAAGGGATTTCCTTGCTGTAATACTCAAGCACTTCGATGGGAACTTCGCACACCATTGTGGTTTCCAGCGCCATCGCTTCGGTCGTGAAATAATGGGCTGCAATCGCGCCCAAACCGAGCAGTTCGCCAGCAATATGAAAACCTGTAATCTGCATGCGGCCATTTTTTGTCAGCACATATGTCTTGACCGAACCACTGCGGACCGCATAGATGGTACGCACAGGCTCATCTGACCTGAACAGCAGTTCACCTCGTTCGAACAACCTGCGATTCCTGACGATTGTTTCCGGCAAGCGCAGATCCACATCGGTACCGTTAACTTCTTTGCACAATCCATATATTCCGCAATCTTTGCAGATGATCGGTGAGCAGGAGTCATTGTCTGCAGCAGGTGCAAAGACCGACTCGCTTGGCGTCATTCGTAAAATTGCCGTCATATTTTTCCTCGCTTGGAAACACCGTAAACATACCTGTTACAGCATTACCGGCACCATTGATGTTCAGAAGCAGAAATCGACCCCACTTTAACCGAAAAACCAGCCTGTAGCAATTCCGGAAACCCTTTGCTCAGGGCGAGTTCGACTGGATAATTCGCTCCCAGTATACGCAGAACAGGCACTCAAAAACTATTGCGCCTGGTAAATTAAAACATTCGTGGATATGCCATTTTCAAAGGGAATCGGATGAAATTTCCTGCCGTTCGCTTATACAATAGAGCATCGTAGTCACCATGAAATAGGCCACTATTACATGACCACGATTGTGGTCAATAATTATCCAAAGCATCCGATTAAGTTGTAACATTTTGTATCGGTTCCGGCATGGATATTTCTAAGGGTAAAATATTTCGAGTGCATGTTTTTCCTCGCACTCAAAGGCAGTCACGATGCTATCCAGCGGGTATTGCCTTAACACAGGCAAGAAATTCATTTACTGGCGAATTAAGCAGCTTTTCATATCGACGATATCCATTCGGATGATTTTACGGTAGGGTAAGGCCCAGGAAAGGACAGCCATGAGCCCAGCAATTCGGACTGCATCATCTGAACAGTTGAGTGCGTTCATTGCAAACACCTGTTCAAAATCAAGTCATCTACTTCATGTCTTGCATGAACTCCAGCATCGATTCCTCCATATATCTCCAGAAGCTGTCATCGAAGTAGCTTCATTCCTTGACCTGCCGCCCAGCCAGGTGGAATCTGCAGTCGAGTTCTACTCTTTCTTTTCCACGGTTCCACACGGCAGATTTGACATTCTGCTCAGCAACTGCACCAGTTGCGGATACACGGCGAACGGCCAGGATCTCCTGCAATTGCTCTGCGATCGGTTGCATGTACTGACCGGCAAGACGCGGGATGACGGATTGGTCAGCGTAGACGAGACCTCATGCATCGGTATGTGCGATCACGGAGCTTCTCTGCTGGTCAACGGCAGGCCGGTCACCGGGCTTGATGCCGTGAAAATTATGCGCATCGCCGAACTGATTGAAACTGGAACACCGTTTGAAAATTGGCCTGCCGAATGGTTCGACATCAGTGACAGTATCCGCAAAATCGGCCTGTTGCTCAGCGAGGATATTACGGCAGGCAATGGACTGCGTGAGTCGCTGATGCGCGGTATCGATGGCACGCTGGAAGAAATCACCCAGTCCGGACTGCGCGGGCGAGGCGGCGCAGGATTCAGCACCGGAATGAAATGGAAATTCTGCGCCGAGGCTGAGGGGTCAGCGCATTATGTGATCTGCAATGCTGACGAGGGTGAACCTGGCACATTCAAGGATCGCATCCTGCTGCAAAGCCATGCTGACGCAATATTCGAAGGCATGACGACATGCGCTTACGCAATCGGCGCAGAACTGGGCTTTCTGTATCTGCGCGGCGAATACCGCTATCTGTCGCCGCACCTGGAAGCGGTCCTGGCACGCAGACGCGTGCAGGGGCTGCTGGGTAGCAGCATACTCGGGCGATCGGGTTTCAACTTCGATATCGAGATCGTTGTCGGGGCCGGAGCATACATCTGCGGCGAGGAATCGGCGCTGATCGAATCACTGGAGGGCAAGCGCGGCGTACCGCGCAACCGCCCCCCCTTCCCGGTGACACATGGCTATCTCGGACAGCCTACCGTATTGAACAATGTCGAAACATTTGTTGCCGCCGCTCATATTGCACAGAACGGCAGCGCCTGGTTCAGGACAACCGGCACCATGAAATCCCCGGGCAGCAAGCTGCTGAGTGTCAGCGGAGACTGCGCGTACCCAGGCATCTACGAATACCCTTTCGGTGTCAGCATAAAACAGGTGCTGGACGACTGCGGAGCTGAAGACGTGCAGGCAGTGCAAATCGGCGGTCCCGCCGGCACGCTGATCGGCAGATCCGGTTACAAACGTATAATCGGTTTTGAGGATTTGTCGACCGGCGGTTCGTTCATGGTGTTTGGCCGGAAACGCGACCTGCTGGACATTATCGTCAACTTTTCGCGTTTCTTTGCCCATGAAAGTTGCGGCTTCTGCACACCTTGCCGGGTGGGTACGACGCTGCTCAAAAATGCAATGAACAAGATCGCAAAAGGCCAAGGAACGCAGTATGACCTTGATGAAATGGAACGCATCGGAACGCTGATCAAACGCCGTTCGCATTGCGGCCTGGGGCAAACTGCGGCGAATCCGATCCTGAACGGATTGCAGCGATTCCCGCAGATTTTCAGGCAACGCCTGGCACGCGGCGATTTCGAGCCGAGCTTCGACCTTGACGCTGCACTTGAAGAAGCGCGCCAGATTACGCACCGCGACGATGCGGCGGCACATCTGGAATAACGGGGATGATGTGATGGAAGCAAAAGCAGAAACCGCCGCGAACACCATCAATATCGATGGCCAGGAAATTCCGTTCGAGCACGGGCAGACCATCATGGATGCGGCATTTGCAGCCGGCGTCTATATCCCGCATCTGTGCCATCGTCCCGGACTCACGCCGCACGGAAGCTGCAAGCTTTGTACTGTCGATATCCGCAACAGGATCTCGGCTTCGAGCACATCGGATCGCAGGAGGCAGACAAAATTCACGGTCGATGCCGACAGCCGCAGCGTGTCGGCCTGCACCACGCCGGCCGCAGCAGGCCAGCAGATCAGCAGCAACACGCCGGCACTGAACGAAGTGCGCAAGACCATCACGCAAATGCTGTTCATCGAGGGCAATCATCTCTGCCCGTCCTGCGAAAAATCCGGCGACTGCACGCTGCAGGCAGTCGCCTATCATCTTGGCATGCTGGACGGGCATTTTCCGCAGTTCTTCCCGCGCCGCGAAGTGGACGCCTCGCATCCGACCGTGATGCTGGACCGCGACCGCTGCATACTCTGCGAACTGTGCGTGCGCGCCAGCCGCGAAGTTGACGGCAAGAACGTGTTTGCGATCGCCGGGCGCGGCACCGCTGCGCATCTGATCGTGAATTCGCCGAGCGGCAAACTGGCTGACAGCGATCTCGAAACCGGCGACATGGCGGTACACATCTGTCCTGTCGGCGCAATCCTGATCAAGGAGCAGGGTTATGAAGTGCCGATCGGACGGCGCACCTTTGACCTGCATCATTTAGGCGAAGCAGGACTGGAAAAAGTCGTGCTGGCCAAAACGGTATACCGCGATGAATAAGATCAGGATCGCAACGACATCCCTGGCCGGCTGCTTCGGCTGCCATATGTCCTTCCTCGACATGGACGAGCGGCTGGTGGAATTGCTGGAACACGTCGAGTTCGACCGCTCGCCGCTGACCGACATCAAACATTGCGGTCCTTGCGACATCGGCCTGATCGAGGGCGGACTATGCAACGCGGACAACCTGCATGTGCTGCGTGAATTCCGCGCCAACTGCAGGATACTGATCGCGGTCGGTGCCTGTGCGATCAATGGCGGCGTGCCCGCAATGAGAAATCATTTCGATCTGCGCTCATGCCTCGAAGAATCCTTCCTGAACGGCATCGGCGTCGAAAATCCGCAGATCCCGGATGACGTGGAATTGCCTTTGCTGCTCGATAAAGTGCGGCCAATCCACGAAGCGGTGCGCATAGACTATTACCTGCCGGGATGTCCTCCTTCCGCCGACGAATTCCTCAGCGTGCTCGGCGACCTGCTGGCAGGCCGCATCCCCGCATTGCCGAAAAAACTCATCCATTACGATTAACGACCAGGCGCCATGGAACAAAACCCGCAATCCCCGTCAGACACGGCTTCCAAATCCGGCCTCAGGCGTGTCGCAATCGATCCGGTATCGCGAGTCGAAGGGCACGGCAAAATCACGCTGATGCTCGATGCAGAAAATCACATTCATGAAGCGCGCTTCCATATCGTCGAATTCCGCGGTTTCGAAAAATTCATCCAGGGACGCCCTTACTGGGAAGTGCCGTTCTTCGTACAGCGTTTGTGCGGCATCTGCCCGGTCAGCCACCAACTGGCGGCAGCCAAGGCAGTGGATCAACTGGTCGGCGTCGAGAACCTCACACCGACAGCAACCAAGCTGCGCCGTATGCTGCATTTTGGCCAGGTCTTGCAATCGCATGCACTGCATTTTTTTCACCTGTCGTCGCCCGACCTGCTGTTCGGATTTGGCAGCGACCCAAAGCTTCGCAACATCGTCGGCATGCTGGAGAAGTATCCCGATCTCGCGCTGAAAGGCGTGAAGTTGCGCAAATACGGGCAGCAGATAATCGCGGCGATCGCCGGCAAGCGCATCCATGGCACGGCGACGGTGCCTGGCGGCGTGAACAAGGCACTGAGCCTCGCCGAGCGCGAAATCCTGCTGGCCGATATCGATGATATCCTGATGTGGAGTCAGGACGCAGTGATGTTGAACGAACAGATTCACACCGCGCATGCCGAACACCGCGGCTTCGCCGCAATCAACAGCAATTTCCTCAGCATGATCGGCCGCGGCGGAGAACTGGAGTTGTATCACGGCGGCTTGCGAGCGCGCCGGTCTGATGGCTCCAGGTTGTTCGATCAATTCGATTACCGCGGCTATCAGCAGATCATCCGCGAAGAAGTGCGCCCGTGGAGCTACATGAAATTTCCGTATCTGATCGAGCTGGGCAGACAACAGGGCTGGTATCGGGTTGGCCCGTTGGCACGCGTGAACAATTGCGATTTCATTTCAACCCCTCTCGCTGAAGCCGCGCGCAAGCGCTTCAGGGAATTCGGCAATGGCGATTCAGTGCAGGACACACTCGCCTACCACTGGGCACGCATGATAGAAGCATTGCATTGCGCCGAGTCCATTCAGGATTTGCTGCACGATCCCGATATCGCCGGCACTGATCTGGTCGCAGATCTGGGCGACAAACGCCGCGAGGGTATCGGCGTGATCGAGGCGCCGCGCGGCACATTGTTTCATCACTATCAGATTGACGAACAGGGCCTGATTGAAAAAGCCAACCTGATCGTCTCGACCACCAGCAACAACCAGGCGATGAACGAATCGGTGCGCTCGGTTGCAAACGAATATCTCGACGGCAATGAAATCAGCGAAGGCTTGTTGAACCATCTGGAAGTCGCGGTACGCGCCTACGACCCCTGCCTGTCCTGTGCGACCCACGCGCTGGGCAAGATGCCACTGCAGGTCGAGTTGCTCGACGCAAATGGCACGCTGCTCGACCGGCTGAGCAAAGGCGGCAATGGCAGGATAGAAAGGGCAGCCTGAACATCATGGCGAAACTGCTGCTGTTCGGATACGGCAATCCCGGGCGCGGCGACGATGCGCTCGGGCCTGAATTGGTTGCTCGCATTAAACGGATGCAACTCGCCGGCGTCGAGTGCCATGATGATATGCAATTGCAGGTCGAACACGTCACCGACCTGAGCGGGTGCGATCTGGTGCTGTTCGTCGACGCCGACATGTCCTGCGCCGAACCGTTCGAATTTTCCGAGATCAGTGCGGCAACGGACGACAGTTATACCAGCCACGCAATGAGCCCGGCCGCGTTGCTGCACGCCTATCGAGAGATTTACCGCAAGGATGCGCCGCCCGCTTTTCTGTTGCGCGTACGCGGTTACGATTTCGGGTTGGGTGATCCGCTGACGGGCAGGGCGGCGAACAACCTGGAAGCTGCAACGCTGCTGGTTGTTGAATTATGCAATTTTGTCAGCCTGCCGATGTGGCGAAAGAAATTGAATACAAGCTGTCTGGCTATTCAATAGCTGTGGTGGACTTCACCCCGCCTGCGCGCCAGATCCGGCATGCACCTTCATCCGAAACCATGCACGGGCCGACCGGAGTGCGCGGCGTGCAGGCGGTGCCGAACAGCTTGCATTCGTCCGGGTAGATTTTCCCCAGCACCACGCGCGCGCAGTCACAGCCGGGCGGCATCTCGCCGACCCGCTTGCGTCCTTCCGTTTCATATCCGGTGAATTTCCTGCGCGCATCGTGCGCGGCAAACCGCGCGTTGAGTGAGTAGCCCGATGCCGGAATGATGCCTATGCCGCGCCATTTCGCGTCGCTGACCTGCATCGCAAGCCCGAGTTGTGATTGCGCGGTGGCATTGCCGCCGGGACGCACCACCTCGGGATAGCAATTGTCCAGAAAACATTCTGCCTCAAGCATCTGGCGCAGTACCGAATAGATCGCCGCAAGCAGCGACACCGTAGTAAAGCCTGCCACCGCAGCGGGGATTGCGTGCTGCTCCGCCACGAAAGCCCACTCCTCCGGGCCCATCACGGTAGCAACATGGCCGGGCGCAATCAGCGCATCGAAGCCGGGCTTTCCGGAATCAAGCAGCATCGCAACCGCTGGCCAGGTCAGCCGGCACGAAAGCAGCAGTAAAAGGTTTTCAGGGATGCCCTGGAGCAGCATTGACGCGACCGGTGCGGTGGTGGTTTCGAATCCCGCGACGAAGAACACTACCTGCCGCCCGGGATTTTCTATCGCAATTCTTACCGCTTCCTGCGGGCTGGCTACCGGGCGGATGTCAGCACCCGCGGCCTTGGCCTGTTCCAGCGAGCGTGGCTCGGATTTAGGCACATTGACCGGCACACGCAGCATGTCGCCGAACGCGACCAGGATTACGTCTGCATGCAGCGCCAGTTGAATCGCGAGGTAGACATCCTCTTCGGGACACACGCACACCGGGCAGCCCGGACCGGGAATCAGCTCAATGTTCCGGGGCAGTGCACTGCGCAGACCAGCCATCGTGATCGAGCGCTCATGTCCGCCGCACACATTCATGATGCGCACGCGTCGCGCGGTTGGCAGCGCGCTTATCTTACCCAGCCAGTCCTGTGCATTAAGGGTCATGGTGTAGCCCGGGAGATGCAATTGTCTACCATTCTACTCCGGTAATGTGCCGAATTTATTCTGCAAGGTGATGGAACAATCACGAAACAGGATTATCATTTAACAATATTGCCGGACATCAGGCTGATGACGCGAAAAATATAAATGACTTTTCATTTTGTGACTTTCCTCACAGACACAAAGTTTGAATAAGCGTAGCATTTAATGATTGATTTTTAACGCGCCTGAAAATTACATTAGACCTGATGGTATATTAGAGAATATTAATATGCCTGAAATTGGAATGTTCATCTTCAAGATAGACATCATGCCCAATAAAACAAAACGCGCGCATTTGTGGAAGGAGATATCCCTGACACTGGTCCAAAAGATCCTGGTGCTGTTCGTGATATGGGCAGCCTGGTTTTCTGCGCCCGAAGAGGCCCGCCTCGACGACCAAGCCGTCGCTTCCAAATTATTTTCCCAGCAAATAATGATGATGCATGGTTCGATCAATTTTCAGACCCGGACGGAAGGCGTGATCGCGGAACGTGCACGACGCGCGGCAAAATTTATCGGCTTGGTGTTCATTCTCGCCTTCACCCTCGCTGGAATCTGTGTCATGAATGGAATCGACGGACACCACATCTTTTCGATGCTGTCCGCCAATTCTGTGACAGGAATCTTCGACCGGATTCCTGGTAATACAAGTTATTGGTAATTGAAAGGAAAGAAATGGCACGAGTCGTGATTTTAGGAGCGGGCATCTCAGGACACACCGCCGCGCGATACCTGAACAAATGGATCGGCAAGAACCACGAGATCGTCGTTGTCTCGCCGAACGCGAAATGGAACTGGATACCGTCCAACATCTGGGTCGGCGTCGGGCAGATGACCGAACAACAGGTGACGTTCGATCTCGCCGAGGTGTACAGCAAGACCCATGTGGATTTCCTCCAAGCCAAGGGTGTGTCCATCCATCCCGAGGGCAGCGCGACGATTGCCAAGCCTTACGTCACCATTGAATACACGCGCGCCGACAAGGCAGGCCAGCAGGAGAACATCGAATATGACTACCTGATCAATGCCACCGGGCCGAAGCTCAACTTCAACGCGACCGAAGGGCTCGGCCCCGAGCACGGCCATAGCGTCTCGGTCTGCACCGCGCAGCACGCTTTGGAAGCCAACCAAAAATTGCAGGAGCAGATCGACGCGTTGCGAAAAGGCGAGCACCGCACGCTGGTCGTCGGCACCGGCCACGGCATGTGTACCTGCCAAGGCGCCGCGTTCGAGTACATCTACAACGTCGACCATATCCTGCGCGAAGCGGGCGTGCGCGACAAGGCGCGCATCGTCTGGATCAGCAACGAATACGAGCTCGGCGACTTCGGAATGGGCGGCGTCAACATCAAGCGCGGCGGCTATATCACCAACGGCAAGACCTTCGCCGAATCGCTGATGGTCGAGCGCGGCATCGAGTGGATCATCCGCGCTCACGTGAAGAAGGTCGAAGCGGGCAAGCTCCTTTACGAGCTGCTGGACGGCACCTTCCACGAACTCGAGTTCGATTTCACGATGCTGATCCCGCCGTTCGCCGGCGTCGGCTTGAAAGCCTTCAGCAAATCGGAAGAAGACATCACCAGCCAGCTGTTCGCGCCCAACGGCTTTATGAAGGTGGATGCAGACTATACTGCGCGTCCCTTTGCCGAATGGAGCGCGAAGGACTGGCCCAGGACCTACCAGTCGCCGGTGCACAAGAACCTGTTCGCGGTCGGCATTGCCTTCGCGCCGCCGCACCCGATCAGCAAGGTCATGAAGAGCCCCAACGACACCCAGATCAGCCCGACACCGCCACGCACCGGCATGCCATCCGCCGCGATGGCCAAGGCCGTGGCAGAGAGCATACGCGACATGATCAATAGCGGCTCGGACAAGCCGACGCACACCGCCTCGATGTCCGAGATGGGTGCCGCCTGCGTCGCCTCCACCGGGTCGCACCTCTTCCGGGGAACGGCCGCGACAATGACCGTATTCCCGGTCGTGCCTGATTACGAAAAATATCCCGACTACGGCCGCGACATGGACCTCACCTTCGGCGAGATCGGTCTGGCTGGGCACTGGATGAAGTCATTGCTGCACTACACCTTCATCTACCAGGCCAAAATGAAACCGGGCTGGTCGATCCTCCCGGATTAAGGTCTGCCGGACTAATCGATCAACCCGATAATCTGCGAGGACACGAACATGACAGAAAACGCAACCAACCGCGAACCATACCAACAGGCCTACTATCCGCCCGTGCCGACCGGCTTCACGCGCTACATGCGCACCAGTGTGTGGTGGCAGTTGTGGCGCTTCATCGTCATCAACTGGAAGATGCTTAAGCTGCTGGCGAATTCGCATCACTGATCGTTGCTTGAGAAAAAAATGAACTGGCTGCATCACCCAGTTTCCATTGTTTACTAGGAGGAACGTCCCATGATCAACGGTACTGTCGTTGAACTTTCACGCTGGCAATTCGCAGCGACTGCACTTTACCACTTCCTGTTTGTCCCGCTGACTCTCGGGCTGAGCTTTCTGCTCGCCGCCATGGAGACAGTCTATTTCACGACCGGCAAGAGAATTTACCGGGAGATGGCCCAATTCTGGGGGAAGCTGTTTCTCATCAACTTCGCTCTTGGCGTGGCTACCGGCCTGACGATGGAGTTTGAGTTCGGCACCAATTGGTCTTTTTACTCCAGTTTCGTCGGCGACATTTTTGGGGCTCCCCTTGCGATTGAGGGCCTGATGGCCTTCTTCATGGAGTCCACCTTCGTGGGCCTGATGGCCTTCGGCTGGCAGCGTCTTTCGAAGGGACAGCACCTGATCGTAACCTATCTCGTGGCGCTGGGCTCCAACCTTTCAGCGCTGTGGATATTGGTGGCCAACGGTTTCATGCAGGATCCCCAGGGGGCGCATTTCAACCCGATTACCATGCGCATGGAATTGACAAATTTTGCTGACCTCATATTCAACAACGATGCCCAGGCAAAATTCGTTCATACCACCATTGCCGGTTATGTGACGGCCGCAATCTTCGTTGCCGGCATCAGCGCGTGGTACATGCTCCGCGGCAAACACACCGAGATCGCCAAGCGCTCGTTCCGGATGGCCGCGCTCTTCGGCGTGCTGGCAACCGCGGGTGTCATCACCCTGGGAGATGCGCTGGGCTTCGTCGGCGGCAATGCACAGCCCAGCAAGCTGGCGGCCATGGAAGCGATGTGGCAAACCGAACCGGCGCCAGCTCCATTCAATGTCGCAGCCTGGCCTTCCCAGAGCGAACAGCGCAACACCTGGTCGTTGCAGATTCCCTACGTGCTGACACCGCTTCTGACCCACACCATGACCAAGGAAGTACCGGGGATCCAGGAGATCAAGGCACAGGCCGCGGAACGAGCCAGGAACGGCATTCCCGCGGTGGAGGCGCTCAAGATTCTCAGCAAGGACCCGACCAATGCCCAAGCCCTGGCCCAGTTCAAGGCCCACGAGCAGGATCTCGGCTTCGGCTTTCTGGTGCAGCGCTATGCGCCAAATGAAGATGTCTCACAGGCCACTGATGCAGATATTGCCCAGGCTGCCAATGACACCATACCGGCGGTTGCAGCCATCTTCTGGACCTTCCGCCTCATGGTCGCATCCGGCCTTCTGATGCTGGCCTACTTGATCATGGCGGTGATCTATACCTTGCGTAACGACGTCGAGCGGCACCGCTGGTTTCTCAGGCTTGCTCCCTGGATGATCCCTATCCCCTTCCTCGCATGCGAGATGGG
>JAJDNO010000051.1 GCA_022340615.1 Gallionella sp.
CTCGCGCAAATGCGCCAGCTTTTCCGCAATCTTCGCTTCCAGTCCGTGATCGGTCGGTTCGTAGAAACTCACTTCCGGCATGTCGTCCGGAAAATAGGTTTCGCCCGCCGCATAGGCTTCTTCCTCGTTGTGCGCGTAGCGGTAGTCCTTGCCGTAATCGAGCTGTTTCATCAGCTTGGTCGGCGCGTTGCGCAGGTGCAGCGGCACCGGACGCGACTGGTCCTGTTTGACGAAAGCGCGGGCGGAATTATACGCGACATACCCTGCATTCGACTTCGCGGCGACTGCCATGTACAGCACGGCCTGCGCAAGCGCGAGCTCGCCTTCGGGCGAGCCGAGCCGCTCGTAGGTCGCCGCCGCATTCAGCGCGATCTCCACGCCGCGCGGATCGGCGAGGCCGATGTCCTCCCAGGCCATGCGCACGATGCGCCGCGCGAGATAGCGCGGGTCGGCGCCGCCGTCGAGCATGCGCGTGAACCAGTACAGCGCGGCATCGGGATTCGATCCGCGCACCGACTTGTGCAATGCAGAGATCTGGTCGTAGAACGCCTCGCCGCCCTTGTCGAAGCGGCGCAGGCTCTCTGCCAGCGTGGCATCGAGAAACTTCACGTCGATTTTCTTGATTTTCGCGGTAAGCACCGCGGTATCGAGTTGCTCCATCACATTGAGCAGCCTGCGCGCATCGCCGTCGGCATAACCGAGAATGCGCCCCTTCGCATCATCGTCGAACGCGATGCCCTGCAGCACGACCTGGTGGGCGCGTTCGAACAATTGTCCCAGCTCGGCTTCCGACAGTGGCTGCAGCACATACACCTGCGCGCGCGACAGCAGCGCGCCGTTGACTTCGAACGACGGGTTCTCGGTGGTCGCGCCGATGAAGGTGACCAGCCCCTGCTCGACGAACGGCAGGAACGCATCCTGCTGCGATTTGTTGAAGCGGTGCACCTCGTCCACGAACAGGATGGTGTGGCGGCCGTGCTGCTGCAGCGTGAGTTCGGCCTGCGCGATCGCCTCGCGAATATCCTTAACGCCGGACAGCACCGCCGACAGCGGCACGAAATCGGCATCGAATGCCGAGGCCATCAGCCGCGCCAGCGTGGTCTTGCCGACACCCGGCGGCCCCCACAGGATCATCGAATGCAGCTTGCGGGATTCGAATGCGAGGCGCAGCGGCTTGCCCGGCCCGAGCAGATGCGATTGCCCGATGACTTCGTCTATCGTCTTCGGGCGCAGCCGCTCGGCCAGCGGTGCGGCGGGAGAGTGCGTTTCGAACAGGTTGCCGGTGCTCATAAACCGGGTGGCGCTAGTCGGTCAGTACGTCTGCACCCTTGGGCGGGGTGAACTGAAACTGCCGTGCCGGTATCTTCGGATTGCGCTGCATCGCGGAAAAACGCAGCACGGTCTTGTGCCCGAACATGTCGTACAGTTCCATCACGACCAGGTCGGCTTTCGCGTTGAACCCCATTCGTATCGTGTTGAAGCTGTTGTCCTGCCCTTTGCCTTTGGGTTCGGCCTGCAGCCATTCCAGGCCGTCCCGGCTGCCGTCTTCGGTCAGCGCAAAACCGCGCTCGATCTCGTTGCTGCCCGAGAGCAGCGCAGCGGGGCTGCTGCCCAGCGCAGTATCCAGCTTTCTGACCGTGACCTGATTCAGGTCGGAATCGTATAACCAGAACTTTGTTCCATCCCCTACGATCAGCTGCTCATAGGGTTTCTGGTAAGTCCAGCGGAATTTGCCGGGACGCTGGAATTCCATGATGCCGGACGCGTTCTGTATCTGGTTGCCGTTCTGGTCCAGCACCTGCTGGGTGAAATTCGCCCGCGCGGAATGCGTCGTCGCGATGAAGGTCTTGAGCTTGTCGATTGCGCCGGCATGCGCCTGCAAGGAAAGGATGCCGATCAACAGCCCTGCAAATATCCGAATGCTCAACAGCTTGTTCATCAGGAACGCGAAGGTGCGATCACTTCGCGGTTGCCATTGCTCTGCATCGGCGAAACGAGGCCGGCCGCTTCCATCTGTTCGACCAGCCGCGCGGCGCGGTTGTAGCCGATGCGCAGATGGCGCTGCACCAGCGAGATCGACGCGCGGCGATTCTTCAGCACGATTTCCACCGCCTGGTCGTACAGCGGATCGGCTTCACCTTCCAGGCTCGAACCGCCGGCGCCGCCTTCATCCGAGGATTCCTCCAGCGCATCCAGGTCGATCAGGTAATGCGGCTCGCCCTGCGCCTTCAGGTATTCGGCGATGCGGTGTACTTCCTGGTCGGACACGAACGCACCGTGCACGCGCTGCGGATAACCGGTGCCCGGCGGCAGATACAGCATGTCGCCTTGTCCGAGCAGCGCTTCCGCGCCCATCTGGTCGAGGATGGTGCGCGAATCGATCTTGCTCGACACCTGGAACGCGACTCGCGTCGGCACGTTGGCCTTGATCAGTCCGGTGATCACGTCCACCGACGGGCGCTGCGTCGCCAGCACCAGGTGGATGCCGGATGCCCTCGCCTTCTGCGCGAGGCGCGCGATCAGCTCCTCGACCTTCTTGCCCACCACCATCATCAGGTCGGCGAGCTCGTCGATGAACACCACGATCATCGGCAATTCCTCGAGCGGCTCGGGATTCTCAGGAGTGAGCGTGAACGGATTGGTGAGCGGTTGACGGGCTTTGGCGGCTTCGCGCACCTTCTGGTTAAAGCCGGCGATATTGCGCACGCCGAATGTGGACATCAGTTTGTAACGCTTGTCCATCTCCTGCACGCACCAGTTCAGCGCGGATGCGGCCTGGCGCATGTCGGTGACCACCGGCGCGAGCAGGTGCGGAATGCCCTGGTACACCGACAGCTCCAGCATCTTGGGATCGATCAGCAGCAGGCGGATTTGCTGAGGCGTCGATTTGTACAGCAGGCTCAGGATCATCGCGTTGATCGCGACCGATTTTCCGGAGCCGGTGGTACCGGCCACCAGCACATGCGGCATCCTGGCCAGGTCGGCGACCACCGGCTTGCCGGAAATATCCTTGCCCATCGCGATGGTCAGCGCGGACCCCATGTCGGCATAGACCTGCGAACTGAGTATCTCGGAGAGGCGCACCACCTGCCGTTTCGGGTTGGGCAGCTCCAGCGCCATGTATGCCTTGCCGGGTATCGTCTCGACCAGGCGTATGCTCACTACCGACAACGCGCGCGCGAGGTCCTTGACCAGATTGGTGATCTGGCTGCCCTTCACGCCGACGGCAGGCTCGATCTCGTAACGCGTGATCACCGGGCCGGGATAGGCAGCCACCACTTTGACTTCCACGCCGAAATCCTTCAGCTTGCGCTCGATCAGGCGCGAGGTGAATTCCAGCGTATCGGCGGAAACCACTTCGACCTGCTGCGTTGCCTGGTCCAGAAGATGCAGGGGCGGCAGCGATGAATCATCCATGTCCGAAAACAGCGAAACCTGTCTTTCCTTCACGGCACGCGCCGATTTGGCCACTTCCATCTGCGGCATCTCGATGCGTATTGGCTGGTGCTCCTCGACGCGTTTCTTTTTTTCCTCTTCGACGAGCGCGACCCGGTCAAAAGTTGCCCGCATGCCGATGCGTCTGTCCTGGCGCGTCTGCCACACCAGGCGTATCCACTGGAAAAATCCCTCGATCCGTTCGCCCAGCCAGTCCATGAAGCGCAGCCAGGAAAATCCGCTGAACAGGCTGAAGCCGGCGGCAATCAGCGCCAGCAACAGCAGGGTCGCGCCGGTAAAGCCCAGTCCGCGCGCCAGCGATTTCCCGAGCACCTCGCCGAACATTCCGCCGTGAACCAGCGGCAATGACACCTTGAGCGTGTACAACCGCAGATACTCTAGCGCGCTGCTGGACAGCAGCAGCGCCGCAAAACCGATCACCGAAACCAGCAGGGTGCGCTTGCAGAAGATGCTGTTCACGCGCAGCTGGTGATATCCGGCCCAGACCCGCTGCAGCAGGAACAGCACGAACCACCATGCGGAAAAACCGAACAGGTAAAACAGCAGATCGGAAAGATACGCGCCCACCACCCCGCCGGGGTTGCTGGTATGCGCGGCGGTGACGCTATGTGACCAGGCCGAGTCGGAAGGGCTGTAGCCGTACAGTGCGACGGTGAAATACAGCGCGCAGGCTACCAGCAGTATCCAGCGCGTTTCACGCAGCAGCAGGAGCAGTTTGTTGCCGAGAAAATCGCTGCTAGCTTCAGCCATGGGCGACACCGCCTGATCCCGAATGTACAGCAGCGAGAAACTTGCCCCCGGGTTCCCCCAGCCGGGGCGGACGGCAATCCGGACGTGTCTTCACGGGGCACGGCAAGTACCCGCCCGCCGGCAGAATTTTCATGAGGACTTTTTCCAAGCTGATCGTATTTTGGTTTATCAACCCGTCCATGATACCGCAGCCGCTCAATACCCGCTTGCCAACAGCAGCCGGATATCATGCGCAAGCCAGTCAGACGGCTCCATCTCGCCGACCATCAGGCGCACCCTGCCGTGGGTGTCGACCAGGTAGCCGAATGTCGAGTGGTCCATGGTATAGCCGGTTTTGGTCGGATGCTTCTTGTAGGACACGCCGAAACTTTTAGCCGCTTCGGCGGTCGCCTTCGCGTCGCCGTACAACCCCAGGAATCTGGGATCGAAGGCCGGGACGAATTTCTTCAGCAACGCGCGGGTATCCCGCTCCGGATCGACCGTGACGAACAGGACCTGCACCCGGTCCGCATCCTTGCCGAGCAGGCGCAGCGTCTGTGCATAGCCGGCCAGCGTGGTGGGGCATACATCCGGACAATGGGTATAGCCGAAAAATATCAGCGCCACCTTGCCGCGGAAATCGCTCAGGCTGCGCGGTTTGCCGTTGTAATCGGTGAGGTGGAAATCCGCATGTTCAAACCGGTCGCCGACGGCGCTCGCATGGAAGTGGCCGGACGGCGATTTTCCGCAACCGGCCAGCAATCCCATCAACAACAGCATCAGCAGCCGGATCGTCATGTTTGTATAGCGCATCATTTTTCCAATCATGGTTATAAAGTATATGGCCGTACCCGGTTTGTCCGCACCAGTCAATCCGGGGGTTCGCCGGTATTATAAAGCCGATCCAGATCGAGCAGCCCGGCGACATCGGATTCGTCAGGCCGCGCGAAATGCGGCACGACCCCGAGCAGCGGTGCGGCGATGCGCTGCTGCAGCGTATCGATGTTCTGCTGCAACACGGGCATCCCGGCATCGATCACGTTTGCGACCCAGCCCGCCAGCACCAGGCCGCGCGCAGTGATCGCGTCCACAGTGAGCAGCGCATGATTCAGGCAGCCGAGGCGCATGCCCACGACCAGGATCACCGGCATTCCCAGTTCCGCTACCAGATCGGCGCTGTCCTGTTCATCGTTCAGCGGCACCCTGAATCCGCCGGCACCTTCGACGACGACCACGTCGGCCTTTGCTGCCAGTTCACGGAAGGACTGCACGATGGGTGAAAACCGGATGGTCACGCCGTGATGCCGCGCGGCGAGATGCGGCGCCGTTGCGGGCACGAAACAGTACGGATTGATTTGCCCATATTCCGCCGCAACATTGCCTGCGGCCTGCAACTGGAGCGCATCCTCGTTATGTCCGTCGGCATCGCATCCGGCCGCAACCGGTTTCATCCCGACCGCGCGCTGCCCCCGCGCGGAGAAGCCTCGCAGCAGCGTGCAGCTGATCAGGGTTTTGCCGACTCCGGTGTCGGTACCGGTAACGAAAAATTTCATTTCAGATTGAACGAAGTCTTGATGATTGCGCGTCCGTCCGCTGTCTGCCTGGGCTGCTGCTTCCATGCATGGCCGTACACCACTTCGAATGTCGCCGGCAGTTTTCCATTGCTGCGCATGCCTTCGTAATTTTCCACCAGGCTTTTCCACGCGGCTTTCCCCATCAGGCCCTGGCCGCGTCCCGCGGTGGCATTGTGCGCGCCGATCGCCTTGAGGTCCTGCAGCACGCCGCGCACATCGTCATAGGTCAGCGTGATGTATTCCATATCCATCACCGGTTCGGAAAATCCGCTGTGCACCAGCATGTCGCCGATGTCGTGCATATCCGTGAAACGGTTGAAATGGTTGTGCCGGTCGACACCGCTGAACGCCCGCCTCAGTTCCTTCAGCGTATCCGGTCCGAATGTGCTGAACATCAGCATGCCTTCCACTTCGAGCACACGATGCATTTCGGCAAACGTTGCCGGCAGGTCGTTGCACCACTGCATCGCCAGGTTCGACCAGACCATCCCGATACTGTTCGCCGCCAGCGGCAGTTCTTCCATGTCGCCGCACACCTGCATCTGCCGGGTTCCTCCGAACAGTATCTGCCACCAGCCGGACGATCCGCGCGCAGCCTGCAGCATGCCACTGGCGATATCCAGCGCGACCATCTGCGCGGAGGGGTACTTTTGCGACAGACGGCGCGTGCCCCAGCCGGTGCCGCTGCCCGCATCCAGTATCCGCGCGGGTTGCAGCCTGACGTATTCAAGCCGTTCCAGCATCCGCGTGCACACCTCGCGCTGCAGCACTGCCGCGCCGTCGTACTCTGCCGCCGCCCTGCTGAACGCGCGGCGCACTTCGTGTTTGTCGATTTCAAATCCGTTCATGCCTGTTTCTCTTCCATAAAATCCACAACCTGTTTCACAAACTCATCACGGTGCGACAGGAAAGGCGCATGTGCCGCGCCCTTGATCTCGACCACACGCGCATTCGGCATCGTCTGCGCCAGGTAACGCGAAGCCTGCGGCGGGCTGAGCCGGTCGCGTTCTCCGGCGATTACCAGCGCGGGCTGTTTGATTTCCGGCAACGCGTCGCGCAGATCCAGATCGCGCAATATCTCCAGCCCGCCGCGCAGCGCATCCGGATCCGGATTTCCGCGGCTGGCCAGCCGCTCGCGCAATACGGCCAGCATTTCCCGCTCACCTTCCGTGCCGCGTACCTGCAGCCCGAGGAACCGGCGCAGAGTCGCGCTGTGATCCAGTTCCAGATCGGCGGCGAACTGTCGCAGCGTTTCCTGCGGCATGCCGAACTGCCAGTCGCTGCGTTCGGCAAAGCAGGGCGTGCTGGTCACCAGAACCAGGCGCTCGATTATTCCGGTATCGCGCAATGCCCAGCGCATTGCGATCTGGCCGCCCATCGACCAGCCGCATACTGCGAGCGGTTCGTCGAACTGCGCCGACAACCGGTCGACGATGCCATCCAGGGAGAACAGAGAAGCCGGCTCTTGCACCTTGTCTCTTGTATCTTGCCTCTTGTCCCTGTCGATGCTGTTTCCATGCCCCGGCAAATCAACCACCAGTACCGGGAAATGCTGCGCGAGCGTTTCGGCAACATCGTTCCACAGGCCGCCGTGCATGCCCCAGCCGTGGATCAGCAACAGCGGCGCGCGACTGCCGTCGTATTGATAACGCTTAACGTGCAAACTCATGCAATGTTTCGGTCAGGCGCGTCACCTCAGCCGCACTATGCGCAGCCGATAGCGTGATGCGCAGGCGTGCGGTGCCCTGCGGCACGGTGGGCGGACGTATCGCCGCAACCCAGATGCCGCGTTCGCGCAATTTTTCGCTGAGGTCCAGTGCCGCCCGGTTGTCGCCGACCAGCAACGGCTGTATCGCGGTTGAAGACGGCATCAAATGCCACGGCAGGCCGCGCAGGCCGCTGCGCAATTGCGCGATCAGCCGCTGCAGGTGGCCGCGCAAGCCGTCGCCCTGTTCGATCTGCCGCAGGCTCTCCAGCAGCGCGCTGGCCAGCGCCGGCGGCGTTGCGGTGGTGTAGACATAGCTGCGCGCATGGTTCACCAGCGTGTCGATCACCGCCTGTTCCGCGGCGACGAACGCGCCAAACACGCCCGCGGCCTTGCCCAGCGTCGCCATGCAGATCACGCGTTCGGATGCGATGCCGAAATGCGCCAGCGAGCCGCGGCCCTGCGCGCCGAGCACGCCGAAACCGTGCGCATCGTCGATCAGCAGCCAGGCGTCGTGTTGCTCGCACAGCGCGAGCAATTCCGGCAACGGCGCGAGGTCGCCGTCCATGCTGAACACCGCATCGGTGATGACAAGTTTGCGCCCGCTCTTTGTTATTTCCAGCAATTGCGCCAGCTGCGCGATGTCGTTGTGGCGATAGCGCTTCACGGTGGCGCGCGACAGCTGCATCGCATCGTTCAGCGAAGCGTGGTTGAATTTGTCGGCGAACACCGCGTCGCCCTTGCCGACCAGCGCCTGCACGACGCCCAGGTTCGCCATGTAGCCGGTGGAGAACAGCAGCGCGGCTGGCTTGCCAACGAAGGCAGCCAGTTCATGTTCGAGCTGGTGATGGGTCTCGCCGTGGCCGCTGACCAGGTGCGCGGCACCCGCTCCCACTCCGTGCTGCTGCGCGCCCTGCTGCAGCGCCGCGATCAGCTGCGGATGATTGGCCAGGCCCAGGTAATCGTTGCTGCAAAACGACAGGCAGGATTTGCCGTCCACCGTGATATGCGGCCCCTGCGGGCTTTGCAGCATGCGGCGCTGGCGCAGCAGGCCCAGCGAGGCGCGTTCGTTCAGATCGTTTTGTAATTCATTGAAAGGCATTTTTTGCCACAGAGCAC
>JAJDNO010000014.1 GCA_022340615.1 Gallionella sp.
CTGCACCACGATCCGCCACCGTGATCATGATGCTGTCCTCCTCCCGCCACAGCCGCACGGTAATTTCGCCGCCGCCGTGCTTGATCGCGTTATCCAGCAGGTTGCTGAGCGCGCGCTTCAACAGCAGCGGCCGGACCGGAAGCGAAATACCATCGCGCAATTCCAGCGTCAGCATCCGGGCATGAGCGGAAAATTGCTGCGCGACCTCCTGAATCAGCAATTTCAGGTCTGTCGGCACCCTGGCTTCGTTTTCGTCGAGGCGCGCATAGTCGAGAAATTGCTGAATTACCGCATCCATCTGTTCCACATCGGCAGCCAGCCCCTCGCGCAACGATTCGTCCGCACTCAGTTCTGCTGCAACGCGTACTCGTGCCAGCGGAGTGCGCAAATCGTGCGAGATACCAGCCAATACCAGCGCACGTTCGCGTTCGTTGGACGCGAGATCGGCAGACATCTGGTTGATCGCCCGCGAAACCGTGACGATTTCCTGCGCTCCGCTTTCCGGCAGCGGCTGCGGCCAGGTTCCCTGCCCGACCTGCTGCGCGGCCTGTGCAATTTTCTTCAGCGGTCGCACGACCTGGCGTGCGGTAAAGTAAGCGCCTGGAATTGCCAGCACAAATACCATCAGACTCCATGGCAGCAGCACCTCGGAGACCGGCTGTTCGAAGCGATCCTTAGGCAGTGCAATCCAGAATTCTTCACTGCCGATAAAAAAACTGACCCAAAGGGCTTCTTCGCCGTTGCGTTCTGAAGCGAATCGCGTTTTGCTGCCAAGGCTCTGGCGAACCTTCTGCATCATCAGGTGTATTTCTTCAGGGTTTTCCGGCAGCGGCTTGAGCACATCGCCGCCCTCTGCCATCTGCAGTCGTAATCCTTCCGATCCGGCCAGTTCGGCGAGTAGACCGGAACGCCACTCGGGCGCTGCGGACAGCACCGCAGCACGTGTCAGATTGACCACGGACACGACCAGTTGAGCCATCTGTTTGGCATGGGGTTCCTGTTCGACATGACGGAATATCACCACCGAAGTCTCAAGCGACAGCACGATCAGTACAACAATCAGCAAAAACGACCGTGCCAGCAAGGACCTCGGCAAATGGATCAAGGGCTGGCTCCGTCCGGGACAAACACGTATCCGTGTCCCCACACTGTCTGGATGAAACGTGGTTTGGCAGGATCGGGTTCGATCAGCTTGCGCAGGCGTGACACCTGTACATCGATGGCGCGGTCGAACGGATCGTGATCCCGGCCGCGGGCAAGCTCCATCAGCTTGTCGCGTGAAAGCGGCTGGCGCGGGTGCATCACCAGGGTCCTGAGCAGCGCAAATTCACCGGTTGACAGGGGTATTTGCTCGCCTACCCTGGTCAGCACACGCGTGGCCAAATCCAGTTCGCATTCGCCAAACACGACCCTCTTCTCCTCGATTTCGGGTGCGCCAACCGGCTGAGCCCCTTTGCGGCGCAAGACCGCGTGAATGCGTGCTACCAGCTCGCGCGGATTGAACGGCTTGGGCAGATAATCGTCGGCGCCCATTTCCAGCCCGACGATGCGGTCTATCTCATCCCCCTTGGCGGTGAGCAATATCACCGGTACGGTCTCCCCGGCGCCGCGCAAACGCCGCAATATCGCGAGCCCGTCCTCGTCCGGTAGCATCAGGTCCAGAACCAGCAAGTGGTAGCGCCTCAGCGCTAACGCCTTGTCCAGCGACTTGCCGTCGCCAACCGCCTTGGTCTCAAAGCCCTGTTCGGATAAATAGCGCAGCAGCAGCTCGCGCAAACGGGCATCGTCATCAACTATCAGAATACGCTGTGCAATCGTCATTCCCGAATGATACACAGAAGCCACATCCGGAAGCGAGCGGTTAATTGGCTGAAACAATTATTTACAACTTTGTCCGGAAATAAAACACTTTGCTTACAGGCTCGTTCTAACATGCTTGGAATTCAATGACAGGCAGCTGATATTCCCGGAAAAACATAAATGAATAAATTGCCTGACATAAATGCACCCACAAAGACCACGACAATCGGGAGGCAACTTGACATTCCAGCGCTTTCTGGAAAACACACAGTAAGGCATACAGGCATGCAGGTAGTAATTGCCCGGTTGCCGATGTTGATTGCAGCGTTCGCCGTCTGTTTCAGCCTGAACACGGCAGTTGCCGATACCCCAGCATCGATGGGTGCTCAGTCTGCAGTCACACCAGGTACTGACGCGGAACAACGCGAGGAAATGCGCGCACACTGGGAAAAGATGTCGCCCGAGGAGCGCAAACAGATACGCGCCAGAATGCAGGAACATTGGAAGAGTATGACGCCGGAACAACGCGAGAAACAACGCGAGGAAATGCGCCAAAATTTCAAGAACATGTCGCCGCAAGAGCGCCAGAAGTTCAAGAGCGACATGGACATGATTGACGGCATGCACCTACCAGAAAGGGATTATCCCCCCCGCAAGACGGTTGCTACCGGAAGCTCGGCAAAAGGGTAAGCCTGCCCTCGGGCGGGGAAACTACCTGACGATCTCAGCCCACAGATCGTGCGCGTCTGAGTCGGTGATTTTGACCTTGGCAAAATCCCCCATCTTCAGCTGTGATCCGTTGTCGATAAACACCACGCCATCGATCTCGGGTGCATCTGCGGAACTGCGTGCAACCGCGCCCTCTTCGTCGACCTCATCCACCAGCACGCTGATCGTGCTGCCGATCTTGCGCTTCAGGCGCTGTTCGCTGATGCCTTGCTGTAGCAGCATCAGCCGTTCCAGGCGTTCCTGCTGCAATTCGGGCGGCACATGGTCGGGCAGCGCATTCGCGACAGCGCCTTCAACCGGCGAATAGGCGAAAGCGCCGACGCGGTCCAGTTGCGCTTCCTCGAGAAAATTCAGTAATTCCGCAAATTCCGCCTCGGTCTCGCCGGGGAAACCGACGATGAAGGTGCTGCGCAAAGTCAGGTCGGGGCAGATTTCCCGCCACTGTCTGATGCGCGCCAGCACATTCTCGCTGCTGGCCGGCCGCTTCATCAGTTTCAGGATGCGCTGGTTTGCATGCTGGAACGGAATATCCAGGTAGGGCAGGATGCTGCCTTGCGCCATCAGTGGAATCACTTCGTCCACATGAGGATACGGATACACGTAATGCAGGCGCACCCATGCACGTTCTCCATCAGGCGTTCTCAGTTCGCCCATCGCGGCAGCCAGTTCGGTCATCCGGCTCTTTAGCGGCTTGCCGCCCCAGAAGCCGGTGCGGTATTTCACATCCACGCCGTACGCGCTGGTGTCCTGCGAGATTACCAGCAATTCCTTTACACCGGCATTGACCAGATTCTGCGCTTCCTGCATCACATCACCGACCGGGCGGCTGACCAGGTCACCGCGCAGGCTGGGGATGATGCAGAAGGTGCAGCGGTGGTTGCAGCCCTCGGAGATTTTCACGTAGGCAAAATGTTTCGGAGTCAGGCGTATTCCCTGCGGCGGCACCAGGTCCGCAAACGGATCATGCGGCTTGGGCAGATGCCGGTGTACGGCCTCCATCACCTCGTCTGCTGCATGTGGACCGGTCACCGCGAGTACCGCCGGATGCGCCTGTTTAACCACATCGCCCTTGGCCCCGAGACAGCCGGTGACGATCACCTTGCCGTTTTCTGCCAGCGCTTCGCCGATCGCATCCAGCGACTCTTCCACCGCGCTGTCGAT
>JAJDNO010000003.1 GCA_022340615.1 Gallionella sp.
TGCACGAACAGAAGCTGATGTCCGGCGTGGCGGTGGATGTGATATTCGACAGCGTGTCGGTGACCACCACCTACAAGGCCAAGCTGGCCGAGGTCGGGATCATCTTCTGCTCGTTCTCTGAAGCGGTGCACGACCATCCTGAACTGGTGAAACAGTATCTGGGCAGCGTGGTGCCGAGCGGCGACAATTTCTACGCGGCGCTGAACTCGGCTGTGTTCACCGACGGTTCGTTCTGCTTCATTCCCAAGGGCGTGAAGTGCCCGATGGACCTGTCCACCTATTTCCGGATCAATACCGAGGGTTCCGGACAGTTCGAGCGCACGCTGATCGTCGCCGAAGAGGGTGCCTCGGTTTGCTACCTGGAAGGCTGTACCGCGCCGCAGTTCGATACCAACCAGCTGCATGCGGCGGTGGTCGAGCTGGTCGCGCTGGACAATGCCGACATCAAGTATTCGACGGTGCAGAACTGGTATGCCGGCGATGAGAACGGCAAGGGTGGCATCTACAATTTCGTCACCAAGCGCGGGCTGTGCAAGGGCGTCAATTCGAAGATCTCCTGGACCCAGGTCGAGACCGGTTCCGCGATCACCTGGAAATATCCGAGCTGCGTGCTGCTGGGCGACAATTCGAGCGGAGAATTCTATTCGGTCGCACTGACCAACCACCTGCAGCAGGCCGATACCGGCACAAAGATGATCCACCTGGGCAAGAACACCCGCAGCAAGATCATCTCGAAGGGCATCTCTGCCGGGCGTTCGAGCAACAGCTACCGAGGCCAGGTCAAGGTCGGCAGCCGCGCGACCGGTGCGCGGAATTATTCGCAATGCGACTCGATGCTGATCGGCGACCGCTGCGAGGCGAGCACGTTCCCGACCATCGATGTGCAGAACACCACCGCGCAGGTCGAGCACGAGGCGTCGACCTCGAAGATCGGCGAAGACCAGATGTTCTTTTTCGCGCAGCGCGGCATCGATTCGGAAGAAGCGATTTCGATGATCATCAACGGATTTTGCAAGGATGTGTTCGTACATCTGCCGATGGAATTTGCGGTCGAGGCAACCAAGCTGCTCGGCCTGAAACTTGAAGGGAGCGTAGGATGATCAAGGAAGGAAGCAAGACATTGCTGGAGGTGAAGAATCTTCACGCGGCAGTGGAAGGTGTCGAGATACTCAAGGGTGTCGATCTGACGGTGCGTGCCGGCGAAGTGCACGCGATCATGGGCATCAACGGCTCGGGCAAGAGCACATTTTCCAAAGTGCTTGCCGGCCACCCCGACTATACAGTTACCGGCGGCACGGCAACCTTCGAAGGCAAGGACCTGTTCTCGCTGGAGCCGGAAGAGCGCGCCAGGGCCGGGCTCTTCCTTGCCTTCCAGTACCCGGTCGAAATTCCCGGCGTGTCGAACAGCGCGTTGTTGCGTCTGGCATACAACACGCTGCAGAACGAGCGCGGTCTTGAGGAGCTCGATCCGCTCGAGTTCGAGGACCTGCTGGAGGAAAAGATCAAGGTCGTCGAGATGGATCCCCGCTTTCTCAGCCGCAGCGTGAACGAAGGCTTTTCCGGCGGCGAGAAGAAGCGCAACGAAATTCTGCAGATGGCTGTGCTTGAACCGAAGCTGGCGATACTCGACGAGACCGATTCCGGCCTCGACATCGATGCGCTGCGCATCGTTGCGAGCGGCGTGAACCAGCTGCTGACCCCCGACAATGCGGTGATCATGGTCACGCACTACCAGCGTCTGCTGAATTACATCGTGCCGGACTACGTTCATGTGATGAGCGGCGGGCGCATCGTCAAGACCGGCGGCAAGGAACTTGCGCTGGAGCTTGAGGCGCGCGGCTACGACTGGCTCAAGGCGGCTGCATGACCATGACGAAAGAACAATGCTTCGAGCAATTGCTGCTCGGCAAAACCATCAAATCGGAAAGCTGGCTGGCGCCGATCCGCGACAAGGCGGGAGAGCGTGCCCAGGCACTGAACTTTCCCACCGCGCGACATGACGACTGGCGGCTCACCGATCTGTCGCCGCTGTTCCAGCACGATTTTCATCCGGTTGATTCCTATGCGTCACTGTCCCCGGCCGACATCGATGCCTTGCTGATCCCGGGTTCGATACGTCTGGTCTTCGTTGACGGCAGTTTTGCGTCATCGCTTTCCGACCTGAAGCCGGCGGGTGCCGGTGTGACGGTGTCGTCCCTGGTCGAGCGCTCCGGCGATGCGCAGGTCGAGGCCAATTTTGCGCGGCTTGCAGACTTCGAGCAGGACACCTTTGCGGCATTGAATACCCGTTTTTTCGAAGATGGCGCATTCGTTCATGTAACCAGCGAGACGGCCGTGCCGATCCATATTCTGAATGTCGCGACAAAGCGCGAAACGCCATCCGCGATCTATCCCAGGTGCCTGATCGTGATGGCGGCGAACAGCCTCGCAACCGTGATCGAGGACTTTGCAGGCCAGAACGACGGCATCAATTTTTCGAGTGCGGTCACCGAGGTCGTGCTCGGTGAGGACGCGCAACTCCATCACGTGCGGGTGCAGCGCGAGGAAAAGAGTGCTTTCCATATCGGGCACTGCGCGGTCGAAGCGGCCAGCGGCAGCGTCTATACTTCGACTTCGCTCGCATTCGGCGCACGCGTGTCGCGCCATGATCTGCATGTCACGCTGCGCGGCGAGGGCGCCGAGGCGACGCTGAACGGGCTGGCCCTGATCGGCGGCCGCCAGATCGCCGACACGCATACCCGGATAGACCATGCATCACCGCGCTGCATCAGCCGCCAGTTGCACAAGTGCATTGCCGACGGTGCGGCCCATGCGATCTTCAGCGGCAAGATCATGGTGCGCGAAGGCGCATCGGGCACCGACTCGGCGCAAAGCAGCCGCAACCTGCTGCTGTCCGGCAAGGCGCATATCGACACCCAGCCGCAGCTCGAGATTTTCAACGACGACGTGAGCTGCAAGCACGGTGCGACGATAGGCCAGATCGATGCCGATGCGCTGTTCTTCCTGAAGAGCCGCGGGTTCAGCGAAGAACAGGCGAGAAATCTGCTCACCCATGCTTTCGCGGCCGAAATCATCGACAGGATTCCGGTGCCGTCACTGGTCGAGTCGCTGGACCGCACGATCCTCGAGCGCGTAAATGGTGCGGACGGAGCAGGCAAATGAAGATGGAAAATATTTCAGCTGTGGAAACGCCAGGCGCGATCGATCAAGCCAGGCTGGACAGGATCCGGGCCGACTTTCCGATACTCAAGCTGCAGGTTTCAGGAAAACCGCTGGTTTATCTGGACAACGCGGCGAGCAGCCAGATGCCGCAGCCGGTCATTGACCGCATCGTGCGCTACCAGACGGAAGAGCACTCCAACATCCACCGTGCGGTGCATTACCTGAGCGAACTGGCCACGAAGGAATACGAGGAGGCGCGCGTCAAGGTCCAGAATTTCCTGAACGCGAAGGAATCGCGCGAGATCATCTTCACGCGCGGCACCACGGAAGCGATCAACCTGGTGATGCACGGCTACGGACGCGCGTTCATCGGCAAGGGCGACGAGATCATCCTGTCCGGCCTGGAACACCATGCGAACATCGTTCCATGGCAGATGCTGGCAGAGGAGAAGGGTGCGGTGATCCGCGTGATCCCGATGAACGACAGCGGCGAATTGCTGATCGACGAATTCAAGGCGCTGTTCAACGAGAAGACAAAATTCCTCGGGCTGACCCATGTGTCGAACGCGCTCGGCACGGTGAATCCGGTCAAGGAAATGGTCGCCTTCGCGCATGGCAAGGGCGTGCCGGTGCTGCTCGACGGCGCGCAGGCCGCGCCTCACCACGCGATCGACGTACAGGACCTGGATTGCGATTTTTACGCGTTTTCCGGGCACAAGATGTGCGGACCGACCGGTATCGGCGCGCTGTACGGCAAGGCGCATTTGCTGGAGAAAATGCAGCCCTACCAGGGCGGCGGCGACATGATCCTGTCGGTGACCTTCGAGAAAACCACCTACAACGTGATCCCGGGAAAATTCGAGGCGGGCACACCGCCGATCATGGCGGCGATCGTGCTCGGTGCCGCGATCGATTATCTGACCGGAATCGGACTGGCCAATATCGAGGCATACGAGCATGAACTGCTCGAATATGCGACAGAAAAAGTCTCGGCAATTCCCGGTGTCAGGATCATCGGCACGGCAAAGAACAAGGCTGCCGTGCTGTCATTCGAGATCGATGGCGTGCACCCGCACGACGTCGGCACGCTGCTCAACGCCGATGGCATCGCGATCCGCACCGGCCACCATTGCGCGCAGCCGGTGATGGACCGTTTCCATGTTCCGGCCACCGCACGCGCTTCATTCGCGTTCTATAACACGAAGGAAGAGATCGACAAGCTGGTTGCCGGCATTCTGAAGGTGCAGGAGATGTTTGCATGAGCGACATGAAGCAGCTCTACCAGGAGGTCATCCTCGACCACAACCGCAAGCCGAGGAACTGGGGTGCAGTCGTAAACGCGAACCGGCATGCCGACGGCCACAACCCGCTGTGCGGTGACCACATCAAGCTGTCGATGGATGTACAGGACGACAAGATCGAGAACATCGCATTCGAGGGACACGGTTGCGCGATCTGCAAGGCGTCTTCCTCGATGATGACCAGCGCGGTCAAGGGCAAGACCGTGCAGGAAGCGGATATGATGGTCGAAGAGTTCCGCGGCATGACGACCGGTACGCTCGATCCGGAAAACCAGCCAAACCACCTGGGCAAACTGAAGGTGTTTGCCGGCGTAAAGGACCTGCCGTCTCGGGTCAAATGCGCGATCCTGCCGTGGCATACACTGCACGCGGCGTTGCATTCCGAACAATCGGCCTCCACCGAAGGTAGTAACGATCCCGTTCCGGATTCGGGGACGGTTGCATAACCCGGATAACCGAGAGAAAGACAGTAGATAGACTATGCCAAAAATAGCCGACATCGAAGACACACCGAACCCCAATGCAGTCAAGTTCATCCTGAAGGAAAGACTGACCTGGGGCACGGCACGTTCGTTCGGCAGCGCCGAGGCGGCTGCAGACGATCCGCTGGCCTGCGCATTGTTTGCAATCCCGCATGTCACCAATGTGTATTACATGGACAAGTGGATCACCGTCACCCAGGACGGCGAGGCGGACTGGCCGAAACTGGTGCGTGATATCGCGATGCCGATAAGGGAAGCCGAGGCGGCCGAGAAACCGGAACATGAAGCGGTTGCGAGTTTTGATGACGATGATCCAAGACTCGCCGCGATCCGGAAATTGCTGGACGAGCAAGTCAGGCCTGCACTGGTATCGGACGGCGGAGATCTGCAGATCGTCGGGCTGGACGGCAATGTGCTGTCCATCCGCTATTACGGCGCATGCGGAAGCTGCCCGAGTTCGCTTGCCGGCACACTCTCCGCGATCGGCAACCTGGCGAGAACCATAGAACCTGATATCGAGGTCCAGGTTGTATGAATAGAGGTGTGGTATGAGCGGGTGGGTGGATGTCGCGAGAGCGGATCAAATCTCCGCCGGGAAGCCTGTGCATGTTGAAGTGGACGGGACCGGCATCGCGGTGTTCAAGCTTGACCAGACGTTCTATGCGATCGAGGATGTATGCACCCATGACGGCGGAAAACTGACCGGCGGCTGCGTCGAAAATGACGAAATCATCTGCCCGCGCCACGGTGCGAGATTCTCGATCAGGACAGGCGAAGCCTTGACGGCACCGGCCTATGAGCCGACCGCGACATTCCCGGTCAGGATCGAAAACGGCATGGTCCAGGTCAGGGACGATCGCTGGGATTGATGATTGTCAGTCGCGTACCTGCGGCTCGGGTTTGAACCGTATATTCCATGCGTATTTCAGCATTTCCGGCATGAATGATTTGTCAGTAGTGATACCCGCTCTGCTATAATCCGCGCCTTCGGGGCGTAGCGCAGCCTGGTAGCGCACTTCGCTGGGGGTGAAGTGGTCGGAGGTTCGAATCCTCTCGCCCCGACCAATTCGGTCAATCCTCCCGCGCAATCGTCGAGTATGAATCCCGGTTAACTTGCCAGGCAGGCTGACATTCCGTTACGGTTGCCAAAATTAAAATTCGTTGATTGTTTTCGTTTTGCGTTTCATTCCAATGGCCGATCATTTCCCGTCTTTCTCAGCTTCAAACATCCAGCGTAATATCGTGATCGCTGTCTGTTTCGGCACCTTTTCTGAATGGTAGAATTCCCCGGGATTCGCCACGCTGGCTATATATATGGGCGCGCGGCTGTTCCCCGGAAATATCGGTCCATGTTGCTTGCGCTGCCCGCGCCATTAATCGCGGCTCATCACCATTCATTCGCGGCTTATGGCACAATCGCATCGATCATCCATGTCCATCCCTGATTTTCTATGCGTATCCTGATCAGCAATGACGACGGCTATTTTTCGCCAGGCCTGGCCAGCCTTTCCGAACATCTGGAGAAGATTGCCGACGTCGTGGTGGTTGCTCCCGAACGCGACCGCAGCGGCGCCAGCAATTCGCTCACCCTGGACCGCCCACTCAAGTTGCGGCGCGCCGCGAACGGCTTTTATTACGTCAACGGAACACCGACCGACTGCGTACATCTTGCGGTTACCGGCATGCTTGACCACCAGCCCGACATGGTGGTTTCCGGCATCAATGCCGGCGCAAATATGGGCGACGACACGATATATTCCGGGACAGTCGCGGCGGCAATGGAAGGATTTCTGCTCGGCATTCCGTCGATAGCGGTTTCACTGGTAGGCAAGGAATTCGCTCACTACGAATCGGCAGCCAGAATCGCAGCCGAACTGGTGCAACGCTTTGCCAGGCAGACGCACAGCCATCCCTGGCTGCTCAATGTCAATGTGCCGGATGTGCCTTACGACCAGTTGCAGGGGATAGATGTAACCCGGCTGGGCAAGCGGCATAAGGCCGAGCCGGTGGTCAAGGCCAGCAATCCGCACGGTGAAGCCGTGTATTGGGTCGGTGCGGCAGGCAAGGCTCAGGATGCGGGAGAGGGCACGGATTTCAAGGCGGTTGCACAACAGCACGTTTCCCTGACTCCGCTGCAGATCGATCTTACCCAGTACAGCCAGATTGATGCAGTGCGCGGTTGGCTGGCAACAGATTAGATGAACGGGCTCAAATGAATAACAGTCTCAGCGGCATCGGCATGACCTCTCAGCGCACCCGCGCTCGCCTGGTCGAGCGGCTGCGCGAACAGGGTGTCAGGGATGAAGTCGTGCTTGCGGCGATGTTCGAAGTGCCGCGCCACCTGTTCGTCGATGAAGCGCTTGGGAGCCGCGCCTATGATGACGTGTCGTTGCCGATCAACTACAACCAGACCATTTCCCGCCCCTATATCGTGGCGCGCATGATCGAAGTGCTGCGCGCCGGCGGTGACGGACAGGATCGCCCGCTCGGCCGCGTGCTGGAAATCGGTACCGGCTGCGGTTATCAGGCGGCGGTGCTGGCACAGGTGGCGCGCGAGGTCTACACCGTGGAGCGCATCAAGCCGCTTTACGAGCGTGCCAGGAAACTGTTGAACGATCTGAAGATACGCAACGTCAGTGTACGGTATGCGGATGGCACCGGCGGGCTGCCGGAGGCAGGGCCGTTTGACGGCATCATCATGGCTGCCGCGGCTCCCGCATTGTCGGCGGTGCTGCGGGAGCAACTGGCGGTCGGTGGTAGAATGGTACTGCCGGTCGGATTGCAGACACAATATCTCTATCTGGTAGAACGCGATGCGAGTGGCTTCCGCGAAACCCGGCTCGAACCGGTGAAATTCGTACCATTACTGATGGGCAAGGCATGATAGCAAGCAGGTTTTTTTCTATTTTTCCGGCAGCGATACTATTGGCAGGATGTGCATCCAGTGTTGATCGCCCACCGGTGTTCGAGCTTGCAGCCGCCCAGAAGAATGCCGCCCTGGCAAACAATTCCCCGCCCGAAAAGGACTGGCGGCCGAAATCCTATATCGTGCAAAAGGGCGATACGCTGTTCAGCATCGCGTTCAATTATGGCTTCGATTATCACGATCTGGCGGAAATGAACGGTATCAAGGATCCCAGCGTGATCTCGATAGGCCAGAAAATCCGACTGTTCCCGAACCGCGGCGGTGCTGCCACGGCGGTTGTCCCGGTTCCGGTAAAACCGATAAACAATCTGGTAAAGGACCAGCCCAGGGTGGTGGAATATCCATACAGCGCGTCGGCAATGGCCCGGATCGACAAGGTCCAGGAGCAGTCCGCGCCTGCTGCGACGATGGTTGCCCAGGCGCCCCAGGCGGCATCTGCGGGCAATGACAGCGACGATGTTGTCGATGTCCCGGTGCCGGGATGGAGTTTGCCCGCCACCGGGAAACTGATCGGGCAATTTTCCGAATCGGACAATCGCAAGGGCATCGATATTGCCGGAAAGCTTGGGCAGCCGGTGATGGCCAGCGCTGCCGGCAAGGTGGTGTATAGCGGCAGCGGTTTGCGCGGCTACGGCAAGCTGATCATCATCAAGCACAACAATACTTATCTCAGCGCTTACGCACATAACGAAAAGATACTGGTGAAGGAAGGCCAGAGCGTGTCGCGCGGACAAAAGATCGCCCTGATGGGCAAAACCGATGCCAGCCAGGTGGAACTGCACTTTGAAGTGAGACGTTTCGGCAAACCGGTCGATCCGGCAAAATACCTGCCGCTCGACAAATTATGAGTCCAGCTTGAATTCAGAAATCCTCAGCACCACTGATCATGACCGGGGCAGCGCGTCATTGCGTTATGTCTACCCGGTGGTGTCGCGTCGGGCCGGCGGTGTTTCGGTCGGCATCAATCTCAATACCAACAATGCCTGCAACTGGCGCTGCATCTACTGCCAGGTACCCGAATTGCACCGGGGCGCGGCACCAACCGCGGATCTGGCCGTTCTGGAGCGTGAATTGCACGGCTTTCTCGACGAATTGCTGCATGGCAATTTCATGCAGAGCCGCGTGCCGGAAGGTGCGCGGCGCATCAATGACATTGCACTTTCGGGCAACGGCGAACCGACAAGCTGCGCCGAATTTGTCCAGGTCATCGAACTCATAGCGCGGGTGCGCCGCGAGACCGGTCTGCCGGATGCGGTTAAAACCGTGCTGATCACCAACGGCAGTCTGATGTACCGAAAATCGGTACGGCAGGGACTGCGCGACATGGCGAAGCTCAATGGCGAGGTCTGGTTCAAGCTGGACCGCGCAAGCGAAGCGGGAATACAGCGCGTCAACGACATCCGCATCGGGATGGACAAGGTGCGCGGCAACCTCGCCGCCGCGATCGCATGCTGCCCGACCTGGCTGCAAACCTGCTGGTTCGCGCTGGACGGCCAGGCGCCGTCGCGCCAGGATGAAGACGATTATCTGGAATTTGTCGCGGCACTGCTGCGCGACGGACACAGACCGCAGGGGGTGCTGCTGTACAGCCTGGCTCGCCCTTCGCTGCAGCCCGAAGCGCCGCGCCTGTCCGCGCTGACCGAGGCGCAGCTGCAGGGTTTCGCAGACCGAATCGCCGGACTTGGCCTTCAGGTCAAGGTCAGTCCCTGACAGGATATTGAATCTCCACATCGCCCGCCAGGTTTTACGACGCACTATCGTTCATTTCAAGTTTCCCGATTCATGCGCACCGAACAAAATCCGGAATGGAACAGGGAAGCATTGCTGCAGTCGCCGCTGTTCGCCCCGCTGCATCCGCTGCTTGCCGGGCTGGGGGCGGATAGTTTTCCGACATTGCAGGATTGCAATGCGCTGCTGGAGGCGCGCGCTCCTTCCATCGCAGTGCAAAACGGAATGCCGCTGAAATTCGTACCGCAGCAGCAGGGAAAGCTGTCCTTCGAAGCGCAATACGAGCCGCGCTGCTATCTGACAGGAGAGGTGCAGATGCGCGCGGATAACTGGCACGATCTCTTCAATGCGCTGGTCTGGCTGGCTTTCCCCGCTACCAAGGCCGCGATCAATGCGCGCCATTACCGTGCATTGGCCGGAGCGGACGTTGCCGCAGCAGGGCGCAGCCAGCGCGGTGCGGTGCGCGACGTAAACACACTGCTGGATGAATCCGGCGTGATCGTGGCCTGTGCCGATGTGAAACTTGCCGGATTGCTGGTTGATTTCAAGTGGAGGGAGTTGTTCTGGCAGCGGCGTGAGCGTGTGACGCAGAGCATGGGATTCTATCTGCTCGGCCACGGACTGTATGAAAAGTCACTGCGACCCTATGTCGGTATTACCGGGCAGGGCTTGCTGGTCAGCGTCGGCCAGGAATTTTTTGCGATGACACCGGCTCGACAACTCGAGAAACTCGACCGTCTGCTCGCCGATCGTCTTGTGATTCAGGAAAGCAGCCTCGGCACCCGCGATCTTTGCCCGGTGCCGTTGCTCGGCATACCGGGTTGGGCCTCGGAAAACAACTGCGAGCGCTATTACGACAATACCGCCTATTTCCGGCCTGGCAGGCGCAGCTAGATGTTACAGCCGGATCGGGCACGCATTGTTTTGGTATCATTGCAGGCTTGCGCAACACCGCTTCCATCCAGTTATCTTCAAATCCCAAGCTTCTACGAATGCTAAGCAAACTCAATTCGGTGCAACGCGAAGCCGTTACCTATCTGGACGGCCCCCTGCTGGTGCTGGCCGGTGCGGGCAGCGGCAAGACGCGCGTGATCACCCACAAGATCGCCCACCTGATCGGGCAATGCGGCTACGAGCCGCGCAACATCGCCGCGATCACGTTCACCAACAAAGCCGCAAGCGAGATGCGCGAGCGCGTTGCCGACCTGCTGAAAACCTCGAACACCAAAGGATTGGTGGTCAGCACTTTTCATTCGCTGGGAATGAACATCCTGCGCGCAGAGGCCAGGCTGCTGGGGTACAAACCGCAGTTCTCGATCTTCGATTCCAGCGACACCTGGAAGATATTCGGCGAGCTCAGCAACTCCGCCGACAAGCAGGAGATACGCGAAATGCAGACGCAGATTTCAAACTGGAAATCCGCTTTCGTTTCGCCGGAACAGGCTGCCGATGCGGCCGAGGATGACACGGCCAGGGTTCACGCGCGTATTTATGCGCGTTATCAGGACACATTGCGCGCGTATCAGGCGGTGGACTTCGACGACCTGATTCATCTGCCCGTTGTGCTGTTCAGGCAGCATCCCGAGGCGCTGCTGCGCTGGCAACTGAAGCTGCGCTACCTGCTGGTCGATGAATACCAGGACACCAACGATTGCCAGTACCAGATGATCAAGCTGCTGGCGGAACTGCGCGGCGCGCTGACCGTGGTGGGTGATGACGACCAGTCGATCTATGCGTGGCGAGGCGCAAGCATAGCGAACCTGCACAATCTGCGCGACGACTATCCCAGGCTGCGCGTGGTCAAACTGGAGCAGAACTACCGCTCCTCGCAGCGCATCCTGAAGGCGGCAAACCACCTGATCAATCACAACACCAAGGTATTCGAGAAAAAGCTGTGGAGCGACCACGGTATCGGCGACGCGATACGCATTTATGCTGCACGCGACGACGAACACGAGGCCGAAAGCGTGGTGATGAAGCTGATCGCACACAAGTTCGAGAACCGTGCCCGATTTGCCGATTATGCGATCCTGTACCGCAGCAATCACCTGTCGCGTGTTTTCGAGGAACAGCTGCGCGCGCAGCGAATTCCCTACACCGTAAGCGGCGGCACTTCTTTTTTCGATCGTGCCGAAATAAAGGACATCATCGCCTATCTGCGCCTGATCGCGAACCCGGACGACGATCCGGCGTTTATCCGCGCGATTACCACGCCTAAGCGCGGCATAGGCAACACCACTCTGGAAAAACTCGGCAGCCATGCCGGAGCGCGCCACATCAGCCTGTTCGAGGCTGCCTTCGAACCGCATATCCAGGATCAGGTCCAGCCGCGCCAGTACGAGGAGCTGATGCTGTTCTGCAACTTTATCAACCGCATCCAGGACAGGTCGGACAAGGATCCATGCGGCGAATTGCTGGACGAGTTGCTGCGCGCGATCAATTACGAGAACTGGCTCTACGACACGCACGATCCCCGTATGGCCGAGAGCAAGTGGAAGAACGTCGATGACTTCGTAGGCTGGCTCAAGCGCAAGGCCGAGGCGGACGAGAAGTCCCTGATCGAGATGGTGCAGACCGTTGCGCTGATCAGCATGCTGGAAGGCAAGGATCAGGATCCGGATGCAGTCTCGCTATCCACGCTGCATGCCGCCAAGGGACTGGAATTCCCGCATGTGTTCATCATCGGTGCTGAAGAGGAGATATTGCCGTTCCGTGACAGCAACGAAAAGCAGATCGAGGAAGAGCGCCGCCTGATGTACGTCGGGATCACCCGCGCCGAACGCAGCCTGCAGATCAGCTACTGCAACCGGCGCAAACGCGGCAAGGACTGGATAGCCTGCGAGCCGAGCCGTTTCCTGGAAGAGTTGCCAGGAGACGAACTGGTCTACGCAGGCGGCCATGCCGAAGCGGTGCCCATGGTGACCAGGGATGAGGGGATGGACAAACTGGCGAGCCTGAAAGCGATGCTGAACAGGGAGGCAGCAGAATAATTTCAGCGGCAGTCATGACTCGGTCAGACAATCCGGAAGTCGCGAAGCGCCCGTGACCTATTGAATTGAAAGCGTTATATGTTGTTGCATTTTGATTGTTGCAATATGTGTTTGTGGGTGACACCATGTCATTGCCACAGATTTTGTACGGTTATTTGACTCGGCAGGCAGCTTGTTTCAGGGTTGGCTACCGTTTTTGTGGTACGGGCAGTTGAGAAAATTATTTTGGAGGAAGGAAATGAGTTCAATTACAGGTTGGGGTGCATTAACGGTTTTCTTTGTTTTTTCACCATTTATTGTAATGAGTATGATCATTTTATTTTCGGGCAAGCCTGACAATTAGCTGAATAGCCCCCATCATCCTGAATATCCTGGGCAGTCTGGTTGCCTGACACCGATTGCCCGGTAATTTGATTTACACGGCCGGTTATGTCGCAACTGGCTGCCGAAGGGGCGTGTTCTGCCCGGCAACGATATTGATTGTATGTAGTACAGGCAAGCCGTACAGCCTGGCCGATGCCGCTGGATATGGCAACAACAGATGCGTATAATGCTCGCTTTGCCGAGGGCCGTTTAATGCGCATTATCCAAAAAGCTTTAACCTTTGACGACGTTCTGCTCGTCCCCGCCTATTCCAATGTGTTGCCGCGCGATGTCAGTCTGCGCACCCAGCTTACCCGCAACATCAATCTGAACATCCCGCTGTTGTCTGCGGCGATGGATACCGTCACCGAAACGCGGCTTGCAATCGCGCTGGCTCAGGAAGGCGGCATCGGCATCATCCACAAAAATATGTCGGCAAAGGCTCAGGCCGAGAAGGTCGCCAAGGTGAAGCGATTTGAAAGCGGCGTGGTCCAGGATCCCATCACCATCACCCCTGACATGACGGTGCACAGCGTGATCGGCCTGACGCGCAAACACAAGATTTCCGGTTTGCCGGTAGTGCAGGGAAACAAGCTGGTCGGCATTGTGACCAATCGCGATTTGCGTTTCGAGAGCAACCTGGATCAGCCGATCAAGAACATCATGACGCCGCTCGAGCGTTTGATCACCGTCAAGGAAAATGCCAGCCTTGAAGAGGCGCGCAGCCTGATGCACAAACACCGTATCGAGCGCGTGATGGTGGTGAATGACGATTTCGAATTGCGCGGCCTGATGACAGTGAAGGACATACTGAAATCAACCGAGCATCCGATCGCCTGCAAGGACCGCTTCGGCCATCTTCGTGTCGGTGCTGCGGTCGGCGTGGGCGAGGGAACGGATGAACGTGTCACGCTGCTGGCCGAAGCCGGCGTGGATGTGCTTGTGGTGGATACCGCGCACGGCCATTCCCAAGGAGTGCTGGATCGCGTCAAGTGGGTCAAGACCCGGTTTCCGAACATAGAGGTGGTCGGTGGAAATATTGCAACCGGCGCGGCAGCTACGGCGTTGCTGGATCATGGCGCGGACGGCGTCAAGGTAGGCATCGGTCCGGGTTCGATCTGCACTACGCGCATTGTCGCGGGTGTCGGTGTTCCTCAGATCGGTGCGATACAGAGTGTGGCCAAAGCACTGCAGGGCACCGGTGTACCGCTGATTGCCGATGGCGGAATCCGCTATTCCGGCGACATCGCCAAAGCGATTGCGGCCGGCGCGCATGCGGTCATGCTCGGCGGATTGTTCGCCGGCACCGAGGAAGCCCCCGGCGAAATCGAATTGTTTCAGGGGCGCTCCTACAAATCCTATCGCGGCATGGGCAGCCTGGCTGCAATGCAGCAGGGTTCCAGCGACCGGTATTTTCAGGACAACGAAGACAGCCAGGACAAACTGGTGCCTGAAGGCGTGGAAGGACGTGTGCCCTACAAGGGAAGCGTGCTGGCGGTTATCCATCAGTTGATGGGCGGTTTGCGTTCCAGCATGGGTTACCTGGGATGCGCGGATATTGCCACCATGCATACCAAAGCCGAGTTCGTCGAAATCTCTTCTTCGGGTATCCGCGAGTCGCATGTGCATGATGTGCAGATCACCAAGGAAGCCCCGAATTATCATATTGACTAATTGCTGGAAGGGAGAAAGAGGAAGAGGACAGGGCAAACTCCCGCGCCTTCATCCTTGAGCGCTGCAGTCCCGACCCATTCTCATTTCTCCGTTCCCGAATTTTAGCCATGCACAAAAAAATCCTGATCCTCGATTTCGGCTCTCAATATACCCAGCTGATCGCACGGCGAGTGCGTGAGACCAGTGTCTACTGCGAATTGCACCCTTATGATGTCGATGCCGAATTCATACGCGAATTCAACCCGGCCGGGATCATCCTGTCAGGCGGCCCGAGTTCGGTGACCGAGGGCGATACGCCGCGCGCGCCGCAGATCGTGTTCGAACTGGGCGTGCCGGTGCTGGGAATCTGCTATGGCATGCAGACCATGGCTTCACAACTGGGTGGTGCGGTGGAAAACGGCCTGGTGCGCGAATTCGGCTACGCCGAGATTCGCGCGCAGGGGCATTCTGCACTGCTGCGTGACATACAGGACAGGACCAATGACCAGGGGCACGGACTGATCGACGTGTGGATGAGCCACGGGGACAAGGTGACGGCGCTGCCGCCGGGATTTTCGGTGATCGCCAGCAATCCCGCCACGCCGATCGCCGGCATGGCGGACGAAACACGGAAATACTACGCGCTGCAATTCCATCCCGAAGTCACCCATACGCCTCAGGGCAAGGTGATGCTGAATCGTTTCGTGCATGACATCTGCGGCTGCGAGCAGGACTGGAACATGCCTGATTACGTCGCCGAAGCGGTCGAGAAGATCCGCGCACAGGTCAGCAAGGACGAGGTGATACTCGGTCTGTCAGGCGGAGTCGATTCGTCTGTAGCGGCGGCATTGATACATCGCGCCATCGGCGACCAGCTGACTTGCGTATTCGTGGACAACGGCCTGTTGCGCCTGAACGAGGCCGAACAGGTCATGATTACTTTCGCCGAAAGCCTCGGGGTGAAAGTGATACATGTGGATGCGAGCAGCGAATTTCTGCATCATCTGACGGGTGTGTCGGAACCCGAGCAGAAACGCAAGATCATCGGCCGCGAATTTGTCGAAGTGTTCCAGCGCGAAGCAAAAAAATTACCCAAAGCCAAGTGGCTGGCACAGGGCACGATTTATCCGGACGTGATCGAGTCGGCCGGAGCAAAGACGAAGAAGGCACACACCATCAAGTCGCATCACAATGTCGGTGGATTGCCGGAAAGTCTGCATCTGAAACTGCTTGAACCTTTGCGCGAATTGTTCAAGGATGAAGTGCGCGAACTTGGCGTGGCGCTCGGTCTGCCGCACGGCATGGTTTACCGCCACCCTTTTCCGGGACCAGGCCTCGGGGTGCGCATCCTCGGCGAGGTCAGGCGCGAGTACGCCGACCTGCTGCGGCGCGCCGATGCGATTTTCATTGAAGAGTTGCATGCTGCCAGGGATGATCACGGAATTTCATGGTACGCGAAAACCTCGCAAGCCTTCGCCGTATTCCTGCCGGTAAAAAGCGTAGGCGTAATGGGTGACGGCCGCACTTACGAATGGGTGGTGGCCTTGCGCGCGGTGCAGACCCAGGACTTCATGACCGCGCACTGGGCGCATCTTCCCTATGAATTGCTGGGCAAGGTCTCCAACCGCATCATCAACGAAGTGCGCGGCATCAACCGTGTCGTATACGATATCTCCGGCAAACCCCCCGCCACAATAGAATGGGAGTAGCGACCCGGACGCGGTCGGCGCAGCCGGGGGTGCGGGTAGGGTCGCCATCCGCGAACCAGCAAACGAATAGTCATCACCGGTCTTTCTGAGCGGATACCCGGACGCGGTCGGCGCAGCCGGGGGTGCGGGTAGGGTCGCCATCCGCGAACCAGAAAATACAGGGCTATTACTTCAGCCGCCTGCTGTCAGCGAGTAAATTCGAGACCTTCATGCTGGCACAGCACCAGACCTGAAATCATGGGCATTCTATGGGCGATTTGAAGGATCAGGACTTCAGCCAGGTCTTCCAGGCCAGCCACAGTTTGCGCAGCGGTGTCAGGGAGACACGCTCCTTCAGCACATGGCAGCCGCCCGCAACGATTTCATCCAGTGTGGCACGGTAGATCGCCGCCATGATCAGTCCGGTGCGCTGTGCCTTGCGATCCACTTCGGGAAGGTGCTCCAGCGCTTGGCGGTAAAAACGTTGCGCGCGTTCGATCTGGAATGCCATCAGTTTCTGGAAATTGTCCGATTCCTTCGCATTCAGGATTTCTGCCGCCGTCACGCCGAACTGCTGCATTTCATCCATCGGCAGGTAGATGCGGTTGCGGCGCGCGTCTTCGCCGACATCGCGGATGATGTTGGTGAGCTGGAACGCGATGCCGAGATCATGCGCGTATTTGAGCGTCCTGCGGTCGGTGTAGCCGAATATTTCCGCGGCAAGCAGGCCGACCACCGAGGCAACCCGGTAGCAATACAGCTGCAGCGACTTGAAATCCGGGTAGCGCGCCTGCTCAAGATCCATCTCCATACCGTCGATGATTTCCAGCAAATGTTCACGGGATATATTGAATTGCTGCGCAACCGGAACCAGCGCCTGGGCAGCGGGGTGCTGCGGTCTGCCGCCGTAGATTTTTTCCACCTGTGCACGCCACCAGTTCAGGGCGGCACTTGCCACGCCGGGATCCGAGCATTCATCCACGACATCGTCCACCTCGCGGCAGAATGCGTACAGCGCGGTGATTGCGCGGCGCTTGTCCCGGGGCAGGAACATGAAGCTGTAGTAGAAGCTGGAGCCGCTCGCAGCGGCCTTTTCCTGGCAATATTGGTCCGGGTCCATGGCATCTTTCAAAACGGTGCACTCCTGGCCAGCATGACAGCCCAGTCGAACGGTTTCAATACCGGACGATGGCGGAACATGTCGAACTGCGCTTTTTCCAGCTTGGCGAGTATGCGCAAGCCGCCGGCAATGATCATGCGCATCTCCAGCCCGATGCGTCCGGTCAATATGCTGCCCAGCGGCTTCCCCGATAGCATCAGTTCACGTGTGCGATCGACCTGGAATTTCATCATTGCCCGCCATGCGTCGCTGCTGATGCCTTTTGCGATCTGGTCTTCGCTGACCCCGTATTGCGCGAGTTCGTCCAGCGGCAGATAGATGCGTCCGATTGCGTAATCCCTGGCGACATCCTGCCAGAAGTTGATCAGTTGCAGGCTGGTGCAGATCGCATCCGAATAGGCGATGTTGACCGGTGTGGCCTCATCATAGAGATGCAGCAGCAGATTGCCAACCGGATTGGCGGATCGGCGGCAATAGTCCAGCAGGTCGTCGTAATCGTCGTAACGCTTCTTCAGGACATCCTGGGAAAAAGCATCGAGCAGATCGTAAAACGGCTGGAGCGGCAGTTCGTGCTGATGAATCTCGGCAGACAGATTCTGGAACAATGGGGTCAGCGGTATCTCGTGGTTGGCGATACGCGCCAATTCCGCCCGGAATTCGTCCAGCTGTTTCAAGCGATCTTCATTGGACATATCGCCTTCGTCGGCGATATCGTCGGCAGCACGTGCAAAGTGGTATATCGCCGCGACCGGCTTGCGCAGCCGGCGCGGCATCAGGATCGAAGCGACCGGAAAATTCTCGTAGTGGTCGACCGACATGAATCAAATGAGGTCGTTGCGGTGCAGCATGAACACGAACTGGTCTCCCGCGCTGACATCCAGCCAGGTGAACGGCAAATCGGGGTAGGCCGCCTCGAGTGCATCGCGGTTATGGCCGATTTCGACGATCAGGATGCCGTTATCGCTGAGGTGCTGCGCGGCCTGACCGAGTATCAGCCGGGTCGCATCCAGGCCGTCCTGACCGCTGCCCAGCGCGAGCTTGGGCTCGTGCAGATATTCCTGCGGCAGCGCGGCAACCGATGCGGCATCGACATAAGGCGGGTTGCTGATGATCAGGTCATATCGTTTGCCGCCCAGCTTGCTGAACAGATCCGACTCGATCAGGTTGATGCGGTCCTGCAGCTGATAATCGGCGACGTTGCGCTCTGCGACCGCCAGAGCCGCAGCGGACAGGTCCGCCGCATCCACGCTGGCTGAAGGAAAAGCATGCGCGGCCAGGATGGCGAGGCAGCCGCTGCCGGTGCACAGATCCAGAACGCTGCGTATCGCTTCCGGCTCTGCGATCCACGGATTGAGCTGTTCGAGCAGCAGTTCGGCGATGTAGGAACGCGGCACGATGACCCGTTCGTCCACGTAAAAGCTGAATTCGCCGAGGATCGCCTGATGTGTCAGGTAGGCGGCAGGTATGCGGTGTTCGACGCGACGGTGAATGATGTCAAGCACCTCGTCGCGCTCGCTGTCGCTCAGACGCGCGTCGAGAAATGGTTCAAGCCGGTCTAGCGGGAGATGCAGCGTATGCAGGATCAGGTAGGCGGCTTCGTCGTACGCGTTGCTGCTGCCGTGACCGAAAAACAGTTCGGCCTGATTGAAGCGGCTTACCGCAAAACGCAGGTAGTCGCGCACCGTTTTCAAATCATGTGCGGCTTCCGAGTAATAATTGCTCATTTGCAAAGCAGATTTTCCAGGGTGCGCTGGTAGGTCAGTTTGAGCGGCTCGATGTCGGCTACCCCGACGCATTCATTGAGTTTGTGTATCGTCGCGTTCAGCGGACCGAACTCGATTACCTGCGGGCAGATGTCGGCGATGAAGCGACCATCCGATGTGCCGCCGCTGGTGGACAGCTCCGGCGTGATTCCGTATGACTGTTCGATCGCATTGCTGATCGCGTCGACCAGACTGCCCTTCGCGGTGATATAAGGCTTGCCGGACAATTCCCACTCCAGGTCATAGGTCACGCCGTGCTTGTCCAGTATCGCATGGACCCTGTCCTTCAGATTCTGCTCGGTGCTGGCGGTGGAGAAGCGGAAATTGAAAAGGATCTCGACCGTGCCGGGGACGACATTGGTCGCGCCGGTACCCGCATTCATGTTGGAGATCTGCCACGAGGTGGGCGGAAAATATTCGTTGCCGTTGTCCCATGTGGTGGCGGCCATTTCGGCGATCGCCGGAGCGATCATGTGGATCGGATTCTTCACCAGATGCGGATAAGCGATATGACCCTGGACGCCTTTCACGACCAGCGTGCCGTTAAGCGAGCCGCGCCGACCGTTCTTGATCATGTCGCCGACCAGTTTGTTCGAGGTGGGTTCGCCGACGATGCAATAATCCAGCATTTCGCCGCGCGCCTGCAACGCTTCGACCACGCGCACCGTGCCGTCCACCGCCACGCCTTCTTCATCTGATGTGATCAGCAGCGCGATGGAGCCATCGTGCTTCGGATGCTGCGCAAGAAAAGCCTCTATGGCGGTGATGAACGCCGCAATCGAGGTTTTCATGTCGGCAGCACCACGCCCGTACAGCAGGCCATCGCGTATGGTTGGCTCGAACGGCGGGCTGAACCAGCTTTCAACCGGTCCGGTGGGCACCACATCGGTGTGTCCGGCAAACACCACGACCGGGCCGGCCGTGCCGCGCCTTGCCCAGAAATTGTCCACGCTGCCGAAGCGCATCCGCTCAACGTTGAAGCCGAGTTTTTCCAGTCGTTCGATCAGGATTTCCTGGCAGCCGGCATCATCCGGTGTCAGCGATCGGCGCGCGATCAGGGTCTTGGCGAGTTGCAGGGTTTCGGTTTCGGACATGACAGTATTCAGGATTTGAGATTGAAGATTTCGGAATAGGCCGCCTCGTCGAAACCGACATGCAGCAGCTTGTTGTTTTGCTCCAGCAACGGGCGTTTGATAACGCTGGTTTTTTCAAGCATCAGTTCCATCGCGGTATGGGCATCCCGGATCTGCTGTTTGCGCGGCTCAGGCAGACCCCGCCAGGTCAGACCGCTGCGGTTGAGCAATTTGTTCCAGTCTGCCTGTTGCAGCCAGTTATGCGCAATGTCCGCCTCCAGGCCCAGCTTTTTGAAATCGTGGAATTCGACCTCAACGCCATGCCGCGCCAGCCATTCGCGCGCCTTTTTGACCGTGTTGCAGTTGGGTAGGCCATACAACCTGTAATTGCCGGCACTCATCATTTTGATTTTGGTTCGTTCAGATTAAGCTTGATCCCGGTAAAGTCGGCGCCCTGTGCAGGGTTTGGCGCCTGAGGGTTGGCAAATACCGGCACTTTCTGGGTGTCTGTGCGCTCGGAAAAATCGACCAGGGTGGCCAGGTTGCTTGCCGAATCGGCATTGCGGAGCGCTTCTTCCTTGGTGATCAGCTGTTTCTTGAACAGTTTGTACAGGGCCTGCTCGAAGGTTTGCGACCCGGCGGATACGCTCTTCTCGATCGACTCGCGTATCTTGTCGAGTTCGTCATTCTTGATCTGGTCGGCGATCAGCGAAGTATTGAGCAGGATTTCCACGGCGGGAATCTGTTTGCCGTGCACGCCGCGAACCAGGCGCTGCGATATTACCGCGCGCAGGCACATCGACAGATCCGCCAGCACGCCCCTGCGAGATTCATAAGGGAAGAAATTCACAATGCGGTTCAGCGCGTGATAGCTGTTGTTGGCGTGCAGCGTGGTCAGGCACAGATGCCCGGTCTGGGCAAAGATCAGGGCATGCTTGAGTGTTTCGCGGTCGCGTACTTCGCCGATCATCAGTACGTCCGGCGCTTCGCGCATCCCGCTGTACAGGGCGCTTTCGTAGGTGAGCGTATCGGTGCCGATTTCGCGCTGGTTGACGATGGACTTGTTGTGGTTGAAGATATATTCGATCGGTTCCTCGATGGTCAGGATATGGCCGCTGGCCGAATTGTTGCGGTGTTCGATCATCGAGGCGAGGGTGGTGGATTTTCCGGAGCCGGTCGCGCCGACCACCAGCACCAGCCCGCGTTTTTCCATGACCAGCTCTTTCAGCACGGGCGGAAGGTTGAGGTCTTCGGAATTTCCGATCTTGGACTTGATGTGGCGTATCACCATCGCGATATCGCCGCGCTGGCGGAAAACGTTGACTCGGAAATTGCCGAGTTCGGAACGGAATGAAAAATTCATCTCCAGGTACGTTTCGAAATCGGCGATCTGCTGCGGTGACATCATTTCGTAGGCGATGCGCTTGACCACATCGGCTTCGAGGGACTGGGCATTGACCGGCATCGAAACGCCGTCGATCTTGATGTTGACCGGTGCGCCGACCGAGAAGAACAGGTCGGAGGCCTGTTTGCTGGCGGCTAGTTGCAGCAATGGTGTAACGATCATTGTGTGCTCCTTAAAATCCAAAGTTTCGTTGCCATACTTCGTTGTGTTCCAAAAATCTTGCTTGCATATAAGCCATATGCGGCGCGGCGTTTTTTATCACACGCCTTGTCTGGCCTGGAAATCTGAATTTTCAGAAACACACAATCTGCTATTTCAATTAAATCCCGCGCAACAATTCGTTGATGCCCACCTTGGACAAGGTTTTGGCATCGACTTTCTTCACGATCACCGCGCAATACAGGCTGTAGCTGCCGTCTTTGGAAGGCAGGCTGCCGCTGACTACCACGGAACCGGATGGTACCCGACCATAATGGGTCTCGCCAGTTTCGCGGTCATAGATCTTGGTGCTCTGGCCGATGAATACCCCCATCGAAACCACCACGTTGTCTTCGAGTATCACGCCTTCCACGATTTCCGAGCGCGCGCCGATGAAACAGTTGTCGCCGATGATGGTCGGATTGGCCTGCACCGGCTCCAGCACGCCGCCGATGCCGACACCGCCGGAGAGGTGCACATTCTTTCCGATCTGCGCGCAGGAGCCGACCGTCGCCCAGGTGTCCACCATGGTGCCTTCGTCGACGTATGCGCCGATATTCACGTAGGAGGGCATCAGTACCACATTCTTGGCGATATACGCACCCTTGCGTGCCGCTGCAGGCGGAACCACGCGAAATCCGCCTTCGCGGAAATCGCGGCTGTTGAAATCGGCAAACTTGGAAGGAACCTTGTCGTAGTAGTTGGTAAACCCGCCCTTGATGAAAGCGTTGTCTTCCAGCCTGAAGGACAGCAGCACGGCCTTTTTCAGCCACTGGTGGGTAACCCACTCGCCGTTTATCTTTTCCGCCACGCGCAGTTTGCCCTGGTCAAGCTGGGCGATGACGCTGCCGACTGCTTCCTTGAGCTGTGCATCGGCATTGCGCGGGGTGATCTCGGCGCGGCGTTCGAAATTGTTTTCGATGATCTGTTGCAATTGGTTCATGATGATTCCTGTTGTTAAAGTTGATATTCTTCGGCCATTCGTAATTCTGCATCCGCACTTCGGACAAATCCGGGCGGAAACTATCGGCTGGGGGCTGATAACTTGCGGCTGTACTCGACTATGCGTTGTGCAGCTTCGATGGTTTCTTCGGTGCTGGCAACCAGTGCGAGCCGCACAAAATTCTCGCCGGGGTTTACGCCATCCGCGCTTCGTGCAAGATAGCTTCCCGGCAAAACGGCGACATTATAGTCGCGATACAAGCCTTGCGCGTAGAGGGTGTCGGCAACCGGTGTGCGCAACCACAGGTAGAAGCCCGCTTCCGGCATGGTAACCGGCATTGCAGGTTTCAGTATCCCGACCACACGCTCGATCTTTTCCCTGTACATGCGGCGGTTTTCCGCAACGTGCGCCTCGTCATTCCAGGCTGCGATGCTGGCTGCCTGGACTGCCGGGTTCATTGCCGAACCATGGTAGGTGCGATACAGCGCAAACTTCTCGATTGCTGCGGCGTCGCCGGCGACGAAGCCGGAACGCATACCCGGCACGTTGGAGCGTTTCGACAGGCTGGAAAACATCATCAGGCGCCGGTAGTCGCTGCGCCCCGCGCGCTGGGCGGCCTGCAGCGCACCCAGCGGTTTTTCGGCAAAGTAAATCTCGGAATAACACTCGTCCGAAGCGATCATGAAGCCGTGCCGGTCTGACATTCCGAACAAGGTTTCCCATTCCTGCTGGGTCATCACTCTTCCGGTCGGATTGCCCGGTGTGCATACATAAACGAGCTGGGTGCGCTGCCAGATTTCATCCGGCAATTGCGAAAAATTCAGCGCAAAGTTGTTCTCGGGCAGGTTGTTCAGGAATTGCGGCGTAGCGCCCGCAAGATAGGCCGCGCCTTCATATATCTGGTAGAACGGATTGGGGCAGACCACGACCGGGTCATTCCTGCTGCGATCGACTACCGCCTGCGCGAATGAAAACAGCGCTTCGCGGCTTCCGTTCACCGGCAGGATTTGCGTCGCGGCATTCGGCGCCGGGATTCCATAGCGCACGGCCAGCCAGTTTGCGATTGTGCTTCGCAGCGCGTCGGTGCCGGCGGTTGAGGGATAATTAGCCAGGCCGCCGAGATTGTCTGACAGCGCGTCGCGGATGAATTGCGGCGTGGCGTGTTTCGGTTCGCCAATGGACAGGCTGATCGCCCGGTAGTCCGGATTGGGATTAACTTCGCGGAACAATGCGCCGAGTTTCTGAAACGGGTAGGGCTGCAGTTTCTGCAAATCAGGGTTCATCTGGGAAAATCCGGGTTCGTTTGAAAGGCCTCTGTGCACAACGATTGCGCCTGGCGACACTGCAACAAAATGCGGCTCGAAACCCCTCGTGCACTATCTTGTACACTACGGTTTTTGCCGCTTTTTCCTTGCATGACCTGGGCCAAAAAAGCTGCACAAAGGCCGCTACAGGCATGTTCAGTCAATAACGCATTATATATACAAGGGTCTGGCCAGTGCCATCAAAACAGAATGTAATGCCTGTTGCCGGAGCGCTGAGCGGCATACTGGTATGGGGGCTGATGTGGTATCCCTATCGTGTACTGCAGTCAGCCGGCGTGTCCGGTACGCTGGCCACGCTGATCACATTCCTGCTGGCGCTGCTGTGCGGCTTGATCCTGTTTCCGCTCGATTTGCGGCAATTGCACAGGGCAGGCCGATGGGCGCTGCTGCTGGTGGTGAGTGCGGGCTGGACCAATTTCAGCTATGTGCTCTCGGTGTTGTACGGAGAGGTGATGCGGGTGCTGCTGCTGTTCTATCTTGCGCCGCTGTGGACCATCCTGTTTTCCTATTTGCTGTTGGGCGAGCGCCTCACCCGCTATGGCTACCTGGTTATGCTCATGTCGTTTTGCGGTGCTTCCATCATGTTGTGGGATCCGCAACAGGGACTGCCTCTGCCGGACAGTTTTGCCGAATGGATGGGCCTGTCCGCAGGCATGGCGTTTGCACTTTCCAATGTCGTATCGCGCCGCGCCGCTCATCTGAGTTTGCAAGTGAAGTCATACAGCGTCTGGCTCGGCACAACATTGCTGACCGCATTGCTGTTGTGGTGGCAAGGAGGACTGGCGGACCAGCTGCACGCAATCAATGCACAGGACTGGCTGCTGCTGGGTATACTCGGCATGGTAATTTTTTCTTCCACGTTCGCACTGCAATATGCGATTGCCAACCTGTCTGCGAATCGCGCGATCATCCTGTTTCTGTTCGAACTGGTGGTTGCGGCAATTTCATCATATTTTCTTGCCCATGAAGTAATGCAGCCGCGCGACTGGCTGGGCGCACTGCTGATCGTCTCGGCGAGCCTGATGTCCGGGAAACTGCTGCCGGCAGAAAAGTCCTGACAGGGAAACGCAAAGCGGGATACATCCGGGTATCTCCGACAAAGCACCTTTTCCAAAAAACGGATAATCATGTACCATGTTTCCGGTATTGTTCACAATCAACCGCTGTGTGCGCTGGCCTGATGCTCTGAAAATGGATAATGTTCCTACCTCCGCCGAGATTAACAGCCTGTTCGCCAACAGCGAACCTGGCGCGGTCTGGGGCAAAGCCAGCAGCTGTCTTGCCCGTATCAATCCCAGCTACGATACAACCCGGATCAAATCCGTTTTCGATGATGTGATCAGCCTGTTTCGCGGGGATTATCCGGGTTACAGCTCGATCAAGACGCTTTACCATGACATGCCGCACACGCTGGACGTATTCCTGTGCGCGGTAAGGCTGATGCATGGCGTGCAACTTTCCGGAAATCGCCTCGGCGACGATGAAATCACGCTGGTCATGATCGCTGCCTTGATGCACGATATCGGCTATTCGCAAACGGATGGCGAGCAGGGCGGAACAGGCGCGCAATATACCCAGACCCATGTGAAACGCGGCATATCCTTCATGAAAAAATATGCCGATGCAAAAAATCTCCCTTCAGGCTATGCGGCTGCACTTGAACCGATGATGAGCGGAACGGATCCCGCGCTGAAGTTTTCCCTGATCGAGTTTCCGGACGAGCGCACACGCCAGCTCGGTCAGATCGTGGTCACCGCCGACCTTACCGGACAAATGGCCGACCGTACCTACCTCGAGAAACTGCTGTTTCTGTATCTGGAGTTCAAGGAAGCGCACTTCGGGAATTACCAGAACATGTTCGACCTGCTGAAACAGACCAATACGTTTTACAGCGTAACCCGGCAAAAGCTGGATGGCGACCTTGCCGGCATGTACCGCATGCTGAGTCTGCACTTCAGGGACGTGATGGGAGTCGAGAACAATTACTATCTTGAGGCGATCGAAAAAAACCTGGCCTACCTTTCGAAAGTAACCGAGCACGACGAGGTGTATCTTTCGATGCTCAAACGCGGTGGCATCGCCGAGAAATCCCAGAATCTGGACGCAACCCTCTGATCCGCCGACAACAGCGGCAGGCACCCGGTCATGGAAGCTGCAGCGAATCTTTTCGGATAGCGGAGCAATGTTGATTCAGCAGCAGCTCCACTTCATCACCAGGCAATTGAACGACATTCGTCATGATTTCGCTCCTTGTGGCTGAATTGAACGGCCTATGCTGCTCCTGCAGCGAAACAATAAAACTTAAGCCTGGGGGTATAATTCCACTCAGTTGCAACGCTCCAACCACACAACGAACCTACAAATGAATCCTCTTGCCATCGGAACACCGCTCACTCCTTCCGCTACCCGCGTCATGCTGCTCGGCAGCGGGGAACTGGGAAAGGAAGTCATCATTGCTTTGCAGCGTCTTGGCGTGGAAACCATCGCGGTGGACCGCTATGCCGATGCGCCGGGGCAACAGGTCGCGCACCGCGCCCATGTGATCAACATGGCAGACGGCGCTGCACTTAGAGCGCTGGTCGAACAGGAAAAGCCGCATATCATCGTGCCGGAGATCGAGGCCATCGCCACGCCGATGCTGGAAGAGATCGAGCGCGAAGGGCTGGCCCGCGTGATACCCACCGCGCGTGCCGCACGCCTGACCATGAACCGCGAAGGCATACGCCGTCTGGCAGCGGAGACGCTGAGCCTGCCGACTTCACCGTATCGATTTGCCGACAGCCTGGACGAGATGCGCGCCGCGATCGGAGAGATCGGTTATCCGTGCATCGTCAAGCCGGTAATGTCATCGTCCGGCAAGGGGCAGTCCAGGGTGGACAATGAAGCAGGTGTTGAAGCGGCGTGGAACTACGCTGCCAGCGGCAGCCGCGTGAACCAGGGCAGGGTGATCGTCGAAGGGATGATCGATTTCGATTACGAAATCACCCAGCTCACCGTGCGCGCGATCGGAGCGGATGGCAATGTCGAAACGCATTTCTGTGAACCGGTCGGGCATGTGCAGGCGAGCGGCGATTACGTCGAAAGCTGGCAGCCGATGGCGATGTCGGAGCTGGCGTTGCAGCGCACGCACGACATTGCAAAAGCAGTCACCGATGATTTAGGCGGGCTGGGCATTTTCGGCGTGGAATTGTTCGTCAAGGGCAACCAGGTCTGGTTCAGCGAAGTCAGCCCGCGCCCGCACGATACCGGCATGGTGACGATGTGTTCCCAGGTGCAGAACGAATTCGAACTGCACGCACGGGCGATACTCGGATTGCCGGTGAATACCGCATTGCGCGCGCCGGGTGCGAGTGCGGTGATCTACGGCCAGCATGACGCGAAGGGCATCGCATTCGAAGGCGTCGCGGAAGCGTTGCGCGTGCCGGACAGCGATGTGCGCCTGTTCGGCAAGCCGGAATCATTCACGAAACGCCGCATGGGTGTTGCACTGGCGACCGGCCAGGATACCGATCAGGCGCGGGAACGCGCGAAGCTGGCGGCAAGCAAGGTGATACCGGTCAAGAAATAAGTGTTAACAAGATGATCACCGCAATCCTGCATGCGTCATTCCTGACTTCCGACCTGCCCAGATCGCGCGCCTTTTACGAGGGCGTGCTGGGCCTGCAACCAGACCCCAGCAGACCGGCCATGAGTTTCAACGGTGTGTGGTACAACGTGGCGCCCAACCAGCAGATCCATTTATTGTTGTTGCCCGATCCTGAAGCCGGCTTGCAGCGCCCGGCCCACGGAGGACGCGATCGCCATGTGGCGCTGGCCGTGTCTGATTTCACTGAACTGCTCGACCGGCTGAACCGTGCGGGTGTCGCTTACACGCTCAGTTCGTCGGGGCGCCGCGCGCTGTTCTGCCGCGACCCTGACGGGAACGCGCTGGAACTGATTTGACTAGAAAATATAAGGCAGCATGCGTCTGGTAGCCCGGGCATAGGCAGCGTACTCGGGATTGTCCGCTGCAATCAGACGTTCCTCGCAAAGCATGCGAACAACGGCACCGACAAGAAGCAGCCCCCCGAGCATTACATTGACCAAGGACAGATTTGCCAGCACCCCGGTCCAGCCGAACAGGCAGGCGGCGGTGTAGATCGGATGCCGGATGTAGCGATAAGGTCCGGTCGTGACCAGCCCCCCGGCTGATGGGTTCGCTGCCGCATGCAGGCTCCTGAGCCCGAAGGTCAGTCTGGCCCAGACCATCAGCGCGATGGAGGCAACTTCCGCGCTGATCGCAAGCGGGTGCAGGGAAAAGAATGCGCCGCGAACCACCAGCCCGGCCAGCGCAAGCGCCATCAGCAGCAACGCCGCAAGCGAAATATTTTTCAGCATAATTCCAGTCCAATCGCAACTAACGCCAGCAGGCTATCTAATTCAGGCAGGCTTGCTGCACTGCGTAACATCCTGTCATGGGCGGCTGTTTCCGTAATTTTATTGAAATGCGGAAATTCAAGTATGTTTATAATACTTCGGCAGTTTGAGCAATTTGCGGTTTGAGCGATTTTCAGGGACATCATTTCGAGTTCATTGACACCACAAGAAAAGGAACCATCATGAAAGCAAAACTTTCTCACCGGATGTGCGGCGTTGTACTGGGGGCCGCGCTGTGTCTGCAAGCTTCTGCCGCAATGGCAGCGATTGTGAAGACCGACAATCTGGCGTCGCAGCATCAGACCGCAACGGAAAAGTCCAGGGTTCAGTCGTTTGTCGACCGTGCCGAAGTCCAGGATAAGCTCAAGGCCCTGGGTGTCGATCAGTCCCTGGTAAAGGCTCGGGTGGCGGCAATGACCGACCAGGAAGCGCATGCTCTGGCGCAGAGGATCGATTCGATGCCGGCCGGCGGAACGCTGAACAATAACGATTTGATCCTGATCCTGCTCATTGTAATTCTGGTTCTGGTTATCTGATCCTGCTTGTTTGATCCGCCGGTTCCGGTCTGAAAGTCCGGAGACCGCGATCATGCCATCATGGTGCCGGATTCGGATATAGCCTGTGCACCGACTCGATCTTCTCCAGCACTTCTGCGGAGAGAACGACTTCGGCGCTGTCCAGATTTTCCCGCAGCTGGTTCAGGTCGGTTGCGCCGATGATCACGCTGCCGGTGAACCAGCGGGTGCGCGCAAAGGCCAGCGCCATCGTTGCAGGAGTCAGCCCGGCTTCCTGCGCAATGCGCACATATTCTCCGGTAGCTGCGGGCACATTGGGTTTGGCGTAGCGCTGCCCGAAATTGGCGAACTGCGTGATGCGTCCTTTCGCATTCGGATCGGCAAGATATTTCCCGGTCAGATGGCCGAATGCCAGCGGGCTGTAGGCCAGCAAGCCGACGCTGGCGTGATGGCAGACTTCCGCCAGTCCGGTCTCGAAGCTGCGGTTCATCAGGTGATAGGCATTCTGCACCGTGATGATCTTCGGCAGTCCCAGCTTTTCCGCGCATTTCACGAACTCGCCGACACCCCACGGGGTCTCGTTGGACAGGCCGACATGGCGCACCTTGCCGGCCTTGACCAGGTCCGCCAGCACCTGCAACTGCTCGGCGACCGGCGTGGAGTCGTGCTCCTGGGCTGGGTCATAGCTGGTAGCTCCGAACATCGGTACGTAGCGGTCCGGCCAATGGATCTGGTAAAGGTCGACATAGTCTGTTTGCAGACGTTTCAGGCTGCTGTCTATCGCCGCCTCGAGGTTTTCGCGGTCGATGCGCGGGGTATTGCGTATCCAGGCGAACCCGCGCGACGGGCCGGCAATCTTGGTTGCAACGATCAATGAATCGCGGCGCTGGTGTTTCAGCCATGTGCCGATATAGCTTTCGGTGCGTCCCTGGGTTTCGGCGCGCGGCGGCACAGGATACATTTCGGCTGCATCGATGAAGTTGACCCCGCGCGATACCGCGTAGTCGAGTTGTGCGTGGGCATCTTCCTCGCTGTTCTGCTCGCCGAAAGTCATGGTGCCGAGGCACAGCGCCGAGACTTTCAAATCGCTTTTGCCCAATTGCCGGTATTCCATGTTTTCTCCTTCAGGTTGTTGCGTCCATATTAAGCGATGCGCTATGTCCGGTTCCCGGCTTCAGCATTCCGGAATCGCCAGTTCATCCAGGTTACGGGCCAATTCCGTCATCGCTTCAACCGACATGCCGGTCACCATGATGCGCTGCGCCTGGTCAAGATTTGGATAGTTCCTGGCGGTCGCGCGGAAATAGCTGGGGTCGTAATGCAGCGTGAGCAATTCCGCGACCATGGTTTCGAAGTCCCCCTGATGTATCAGCGCGCTCCAGTGCAGCAGTTGTTTGGCGCCATGAAACCGCAGCAGAGATTGCAGGTGGTCGATCAATGATTCCGGGTTATCCACATAGTGGCGATAATCGGCGAGAAGTCCGGCTACTCGCATGGTCAGCGGCGTTTCCAGAAGCAGACAGCTGCCGGAATGCATCGCCGAGGTGAGTCCCGCTGGCAGGGAGATCAGCCCGATCTTGCTGCTTTCCGCTTCAACGTAGACTGGGCGGTCCGGGTCGAACTGCTGCAGGGTTTGCAGCAGCATGCTGTCGAATAATTTCTGCGCCGGCTGAGGCTGTCCGGGCAGCCTTCCCAGCACAGAGCCGCGATGCCGGGCCAGCATTTCCAGATCGAGCACCTGATGGCCGGTGTCCGCGAGTGCGGCGAGCAGATGGCTCTTGCCCGAGCCGGTGGGCCCGCAAACCACGCGAAACGCAAGTTGCTGCGGCAGTGCGTCAAGCTTGTCCAGCACGTCGCGCCGGTAGGTTTTGTAGCCGCCTTCCAGTTTGTGAGCCGCCCAGCCCACCTGCGCGAGGATGATGCTCATCGCGCCGCTGCGCTGGCCGCCGCGCCAGCAGTAGACCAGCGGGCGCCACGATTTCGGATGGGCATGAAAGCGGGTCTCCAGGTGATGCGCGATGTTTTTGGCGATCATGGCCGCGCCGACCTTGCGTGCCTCGAATGGCGAAACCTGTTTGTAAAGCGTGCCCACGGTGATGCGTTCCTGGTCGTAGAGTACCGGGCAGTTGATCGCGCCGGGAATGTGATCCTCGGCGAATTCCGACGGTGTGCGCACGTCGATAATTTCGTCAAAGTCACCCAGCTGTGATAGGTTTGCAGTCCTGAAAAGCATTTATGCCGGAAAAATAATTTAGTCAGAAAAATATGAAAAGGAATGATTCGTGTCGGAAGCCCAGGTAATGCCAGAAATCAAGTTAACCCAATTGTCGCACGGTGGCGGCTGCGGCTGCAAAATTGCACCGTCCCTGTTGCAGGAAATCCTGGGTGTCGCAAAACAGAAACTCCCGTTTGCTAACCTGATGGTTGGCACGGAAACCAGCGACGATGCGGCGGTATACCGCCTGAACGACCAGCAGGCGATCATTGCCACGACCGACTTCTTCATGCCCATCGTCGACGACCCGTTCGATTTCGGCCGTATCGCTGCGACCAATGCGCTGTCCGACGTTTACGCGATGGGCGGCACGCCGATCATGGCGCTGGCCATCGTCGGCATGCCGATCAGCAGACTGCCGGTCGAGACGATACGTTCCATCCTGCAGGGCGGCGAAGCGGTGTGCGAAGCGGCCGGTATCCCGCTGGCGGGCGGCCATTCTATCGATTCGGTCGAGCCAATCTACGGACTGGTCGCGATCGGCATCGTGCATCCCGAGCGTCTGAAAAAGAACAGCGGCGCGCAGGCGGGGGACAAATTGATACTCGGCAAGGGGCTCGGCGTCGGTGTGCTGGCAACGGCGTTCAAGAAAGGGATGCTGACCGCCGAGGCCTATGCGCAGATGATCGCGACAACCACCCAGCTCAATGCGGTGGGTTCAGAGTTGTCCGGACTGCAAGCGGTGCACGCGCTGACCGACGTGACCGGGTTCGGCCTGCTTGGCCATCTGCTGGAATTGTGCCGCGGTTCTGGACTGGCTGCTAATCTGGAGTTTGGCCGGGTGCCGGTCCTGTCCGGAGCGCTGCCGCTGGCACAGCAGGGAATCGGCCCGGGCGCGATCGAGCGCAATCTGGCCAGCTACGGGCATGAAGTAGATTTCTCCCCGCAACTGGAAAACTGGCAGCGCCGTGTGCTGGCCGATGCGCAGACCAGCGGCGGCTTGCTGGTTGCGGTTGCTCCAGAGGGCGCGGAAGAGGTGCTGTCAGCGTTCAGGCATGCGGGATTCATGCAGGCTGAAATAATAGGCACGATGCAGCGTGGCGCAACGCGTGTTACGGTAAGCTGAATGCATGGATATGCCGCCGAAAAATTGCATCCGTTCCGACTTTTCCATGATCAGCTCTATCACTGCTTGTCATATAAGGGCAATTCGGTCTGCATAGTGCGGACAGCAATTTCCTCAGGGAGGTAGCGAATGGGAATTTTCTCGCAATGGCGCGACGCACTTGCCGGCGTGCTCAACCAGACAATGGATCGGCTTGCGCATTACCTGCCGAATGTGCTCGGTGCATTCCTGCTGTTGCTTGCCGGCTGGATTGTTGCGCAGGTTCTGCGTGTGATCGCTGTTCGCATAACTCACCTGGGCGAGCGGGCGCTGTCACGTTTTTCCGTTGGGCGCAGAGCAGCTGCGGCTCACCTGCCGGGCGCCTCGGCGAAAATCTTCGGCAGCGTGGTTTTCTGGGTAGTGGTGCTGTTCTTCCTGACTGCGGCGACGCAGGTACTGGGTCTTGATACCTTTACCACATGGCTTTCCCGCGTAGTCGACTTTCTGCCCACGGTTTTCGTCGGCGCGCTCATCGTCATCGCCGGATTCCTGGTCAGCAAACTTGCGCGAGAGGTTGCCGAGGCCGCCGCCGGCAAGGCTGCAGTTCGTCAGCGTGCGATGATCGGTCGCGTGGTGCAGGCGGGAATCCTTGTTACCGCGATCCTGGTCGGCGCGGAGCAGGTCGGCATCAAGGTGACCTTCCTCGTGATCCTTGCCGCGGCAGTGGGATTCTCGCTGGTCGGGGCAGTCGCACTCGCGCTCAGCCTGGGTGCCCGGGAGTATGTCGCCAATCTGATCGGCGCGCACTATCTTCGCCAGCGCTACAGTATCGGCCAATACGTGCGCGCTGCCGGGAGCGAAGGAAGGATACTGGAGCTGACCGAGACTGCGGTCGTGCTTGAAACGGAGGAGGGCCGCGCGAGCATACCCGCAAAGGTGTTCAACGAACAGACTATCGTGATGCTGGTGGGCGGAAAACGCGATGACTAGCAGCGAAGAACTCAGCTATGCTTTTCTGGAAACGCATCCGGCGGATGCCGCGCGCGTACTGGAACGGCTTGCCGCCACCGAAGCGGCTGCAATGCTGCATGCTGCGCCTTTGCGGATCGCTTCGCCAGTGCTGCGCCAGATGCTGCCGATTTCCGGAGCACGCTGCCTCGAGCAACTGGATGACGATCAAGTTACCGGCTTGCTGCGCGGTGCCGGCGCCCAGGCCGGGGTTGCGCTGTTGCGCTACTTCGGCGCAGAACGCAGGTCCAGGCTGCTGGCGCAGTTGCCAACCGCGCTTACCCTCGCCTATGAATTGTTGCTCGGATATCCCGAGGACAGCGTCGGCGCATGGATGGATCCGCGCGCGCTGGCGCTGCCCACCGACATGACGATCGGCGAGGCGCTCGAACGTGTGCGCCGCGCCGACGAGGCGCTGATCGCCGATCCCTTTGTCATAGACCAGCATCAGCGTCTGCTCGGCTATGTCGAACTCGCCGACCTGCTGCGCGCAAATTCCTCCGCTTTGCTGGGCCGTCTGGTACGGCCATGTCCGCATCGGCTGCCCGTGCAGACGCTTCTTGCCGGACTTCGCGAACATCAAGGCTGGCGCGAAGGATCCACACTGCCGGTTGTCGAGCGCGGCGAGCGGCTGGTCGGCGCGCTGACCCATGCCGCGCTGCAGCGGGCACTTTCTATAGAGCTAAGCAAGCCGTCCGGTGTCCTTGCCGAAGACACCTCTGCCGGTATCGCCGGTGCATACTGGTTCGGCGTTTCGGCGCTGATCCAGGCAATGGTCAGCATGCTCCCGGTGGAAAGGCGCAAGGAGGATACATGATCGCGGAAACTGAAACGGCAGTCGCCGCCCTCAATCTGCGCTTTTTGCTCGACTATCCGCGCGAGGCGGCGCGCCGCATCGAGGGGATGCCGGCAGACGAAGTGAGTGCAATGCTGGCAGTCCAGCCTATACATGCAGTGGTTCCGGTATGGCAAAACCTCACCGCAGATGTGGAACAGGCGATTTTCACCAGGTTGCCCGAACAGCGTGCGGCAGATCTTCTTGCCGAATTGGAGCCGGCGAATAGCGCGGCGTTGCTCAACCGGCTCGATGACGACGAGCGCAAGCGATACAGCAATCTGCTCAGTCCGCAGGCGGGTGCCGAAATACGCGCGTTGATGGTGTATGAGCCGGACTCTGCAGGTGAGCTGATGGATCCGCGGGTGCCGTCGTTCCGCGGTGAGCTGACTGCCCAGGAAGCGCTTGCGCGCTTGCGCCTGACGAAGTGGCGCGGATTGCGCGAACTCTACCTGCTGGATGAAGACGGGCGGCTCGCCGGGCGTGTCGATATCCAGGACCTGGCACTCGCCGACCCGGAACAGACCCTGGCGCGAATCTCGCGCAAGATCGTCGATGCGGTTCAGGATACGGCTCCGCGGGAAGAAGTGGTGGAAAAGATGCAGCAGGACGCGGTGGCCGATCTGCCGGTGATCGATTTCGACGGGCACCTGGTCGGCGTCATTCGCCAGGCCAAGCTGGCTTCAGCGGTGCAGCAGGAAACCACACTGGATATCCAGACCATGGTCGGCGCAAGCCGCGACGAACGCGCGCTCTCATCCTCGCTGTTTTCGGTTACCAAGCGCCTGCCCTGGCTGCAGATCAATCTGCTCACCGCCTTCCTTGCCGCATCTGTGGTCGGGCTGTTCGAAAATACGATTGCCAAGTACACCGCGCTTGCGGTGTTGATGCCGGTGGTCGCCGGGCAATCGGGCAATGCCGGGGCGCAGGCACTGGCAGTGACGATGCGCGGGCTGGTGCTGCGCGAGATCAGCCTGCGTCATTGGCCCAAGGTGCTGTACAAGGAGCTCAAGGTCGGGCTGCTGAACGGCCTGGCTGTTGCCGCGACGACCGCGCTTGGCGTGTATGTGTGGAGCAGATCCCTGGGGCTGGTGGTGGTGATTTCGCTTTCGATGGTGATTTCAATGGTCGTTGCCGGATTTGCCGGTGCGATGGTTCCGATCACGCTGCAGCGCATCGGATTCGATATAGCCCAGTCCTCATCGATCATCCTCACCACTTTTACCGATGTCGTCGGATTCTCTTCATTCCTCGGCATTGCGACGCTCTTGTCGTTCATGCTCTGATTTGCCCGGTGCGGGCTGCCCAATACTGATATCGGGAATGCCGGTTTCCTTGTGCACGGGCCGCTTTTCCCGGCATCTCATCGCACGACCGCCAGTTCGTCCCACTCCGTGGTGTAGCGTTGCGACATATTGCCGCGCCGCATCGCCCAGTTTTTTCTGACACCTTCGCCGAGCAACTGCATCGTTCCGCTGCCCATGCGGCGGTTGATGCGGTCCAGCGTTTCCATCAGCGCGGCGGATTTCTGCTGTGCTGCAACATCATCGAACAAGGTGCGCGGTCGCGATGTTGCGGGGATGATCCCGGTCAGCATCACGCCGGCCTTCTGGTACGGATAGCCGCTGCGGTAGATCTTGTGCAGGCCGTCCAGCGCAGCACGGCAAAGCAGGCGCGAGTCGTCGGTCGGCTCGGGCAACGAGACCAGCGTGCTTTGCTGGTATTGCTGGATGTCATCCTTGTGCGGATTGGTGCGGATATATACCTGTATGCCGTTTGCAATGGAAAGCTGGCTGCGCAGCTTTTCCGCAGCGCGGCTGGCGTAGGCGATGACCGCCTGTTCCAGGTCTGCGAGCAGGGAAACCGGCACTCCGAACGAGCGCGAACAGATGATCTGCTGGCGGGGCGGCGTGACCTCGCCCAGTCCGATGCAGGTCTCGCCGTTCAGCTCCGCCACGATGCGTTCCATTACCACGCCGAACTCGGCGCGTACGCGCCTGGCAGGGCTGTATTTCAGTTCCAGCACTGTGCTTATGCCCATCTTCTGCAAGCGTTCGGCGCTGCGCCTGCCCACTCCCCAGACTTCGCCAGCCTCGATTCTTGCAAGCAGGTTGTCCAGCATGCGTGCCGTCATCGCATTGAAATCGCACACGCCGTGATACTGCTTATGCTTTTTGGCGACATGGTTGGCGAGTTTGGCCAGGGTCTTGCTCGGTGCGATGCCGATGCAAACCGGTATGCCGACGCATTGCCTGATCGTGGCGCGTATCGTTTGCGCATAGCTGGTCAGGTCGGATGTTCCTTCCATTCCGGTCAGGTCGAGAAAGCATTCATCGATGGAATAGATTTCCTGGTTCGGGCTGAACTGCGACAACAGCCGCATCACTCGGCCGGAGATGTCGGCGTACAGCGCGTAATTGGAAGACAGCGCGATGATGCCGTGGCGTTTGGCCAGTTGTTTCAGCTGGAACCACGGCACCGCCATTTTGATGCCGAGGTCCCTGACTTCCGGGGATCGCGACACCACGCAGCCGTCGTTGTTGGAGAGTACCACCACCGGCTTTCCTTCGAGCCCGGGCTGGAACAGCCGTTCGCAGGAGACGTAAAAATTATTACAGTCTATTAATGCAATAGCCCGCATAGTTCAAAGGAGCTTCAAAAAATTCAGAGTTCGCCCAAATTCAAGGCGCGGAAAAAATTTTGCAGCGCCGCATATGGCGTATATGTAAGCAAAAAAATTTTTTACGCAACACAGCAGTTGGGATGAAATATGAATTTTTCTCAGACTTTGTGGATGTTCCAGCTTACCACGCCCCAGACCGAGAAATCCTGTTCCGGTTTGATCAGCATGTCGGGGTAGTCCGGGTGTGCCGCGCGCAATAGCTGCCCGTCAGGCGTATGCAGCAGCTGTTTCACGGTGAACTCGCCATCCAGCGCCGCGATCACCACGCAGCCGTGCGTAATGGGCACGGCGCGATCCACCACCAGCAGATCGCCGTCGAAAATGCCGAGCCCGCGCATCGAGTCGCCCGACACGCGCATGAAGAAGGTACTCTCGCGATGCTGGATCAGGTGCGCGTCGAGACTGAGGCGCTGTTCCACATAGTCGTCGGCAGGCGAGGGGAAGCCGGCGGGTACCGCACTGCGCAGCAGCGCGCGCTGCCGATAAAAAAATTCCTTGTTGGGATGGGTCAGCGACAGTAGGCCGCGCGTGGTGCGCTGTGCCGGCCGGTCGGCAAAACCGGAATCGATGGCGGGCAGCATGGCCTATTTCCGGTATTTGCGTATCAGGCCGGTCAGCACACCGAATATCTCCAGCGTGCCTTGCGGACGAATGACCGGATAGGCCGGGTTGGCCGGTCGCAGGATGTATTTTCCGCGTTCCTTGTCCAGCGTCTTCAGCGTGAACTCGTTGTCCACGATGGCCACCACGATGTCACCCGGATTGGCAAGGTTGCGCTTTACCACCACCGCGATATCGCCGTCATGGATACCCGCATCGATCATCGAGTCCCCCCTGACCGGGATCAGCGTCGTGCTGGACGGCTTGTCGATCAGCATCTCGTCGATCACGTAGTGTTCGCCCTGGGTCTCTGTCACGGAAAGCGGCATCCCCGCCTGAACCGAGGATTCGGCCAGCGGGCGGGCGAAGAACGAGCGGGAGGGAATCCAGGCGCCGTCCGGGGTGCGCTCGATGAAGCCGGCCGCGCTCAGGCGGGTCAGTACGGCCTTGACCCAGGATTTGGATGCGATGCCGAACACCTCGCACAGCTTGGCGTAGGAGGGGATGCTTTTCCAGTCGGCGTAATAGTCCTGGAGCCTGGCTAGGTACTCGGCGTCTTTCGGGTTTGAGCCGGTCGGGTTGGAATCGGGTGAATTGAAGTCAGTCATGGCAGTGGTTGATACAGAACGAACGTGCTGCCACTGTAAAGAACGATCGTTCTCTTGTCAAGTGTGAAAAACTGCTGCGCTTGGCATAACTGTGTTGTTCAGGAACTCAAAATGCTCATTTACTGACAAGTAAACTCCGCTTTTTCGTCCCTTCACGCCTTGTTCTGCCGTTGCTCGCGACGTTTTTCAGCACGTTGTTGATCAATACTCCGAATATTTCTTCGCGCTCCCGCGCACCTTTTCCGCCGGATATTTCAGCGCATTCTTCTCCAGTTTGTGCAGTGCGGCTTCCAGCAGGTCCACGTCCAGTTTGTCCGAAAGGCGGATCAGATACAGCAGGATGTCGGCCAGTTCCTCGCTGACGGCATCCCTGCTTTTTGCGGCAAGGCCCAGCGACTGCGCCTCGGTCAGCCACTGGAAATGCTCCATCAGTTCGGCGACTTCCACCATCAGCGCCATGCTCAGGTTCTTCGGCGAATGGAACTGGTCCCAGTCGCGCGCGGCGGCGAACGCGCGCAGCTTGTCGCGCAATAACAGCAGATCGGATTGGCTGGTCATGGTGTCGCTCCGGTGAGTGGAAAAGGGCGGGCTGCCATTGTAATACGAGGGCAAGGGTGATCGTGCGCCGCATTTGCAAACCGGTATTTTCCGGCGGATATCGTGGCCGTTTCTTTATCCAGTTTGATCGTGTTGTTGCCGGTTAATGCCTTGATACCGGCTCTGATGCGGCTGATCGGGAAGGAGGCGGGCGGTATCTGGCGAGGTGCCGAAACCCGAAACCCGAAACTATACTTTCATGCAAACCAGATAAGTGGAATTCTCGTTGATGTTTGTTATCTGGATCGGATTTTCAGGGGTTGTCGTGCCCGCATCGACTGCCCGCATAAATCCTTGGGCTGTATTGCCGTCATCCAGGTCGGCATCAAGTCGTTTTACGTATTTTCCTGGTATCGCGTCTGAACAGATCAAAAAGGTGCCCGACAGCCCGATTATCGGGCTGATACTGGTTACACCGAGCTGCCCGCCGAGGACGTTTCTGGGTATGTAATCGCTGCTGTTTGTATCCAGTGAACCGTCAGCCAATCCGGCCAAGCGGATATGCTGCCAGAATACGTAACTCTCGCTCGCATCGCTTGTATCTGACCATTTGCCGTCTATCAAACCATTGCCGGGAGCACACTTGCCCGCGGCAAGCGGGGAGCAGGGTATGGCACCAGGCAAGTGCATGGCCAATCGGGCGTCATCTCCGGGGAGTGCCCTGAATTTATCCTGGTAGGTTTGAATAGAAACGGGAATGTTCTCGAAATCGCCGATAAGACGTTTTTCCCTGGAATCGTTGATCAGTTCCTGACCTTTTATTGTGGCGCCGAGCAACAGTCCGATAACCACCAATACGATGGCGGTTTCGATCAACGTGAATCCGGATGAATCATGTTTCATTCAATCATCCTGACAAGGCGGGTGTGCCGTACGTGCAAACCTGCAGATCCAGCGGCACCGAACCCGTCCTAATTTTGCATCATGACAATACATCCTTCATAACACTATAGGTGCATTACTAATTTCACCATAATAGACTCGGGAAATACCATATCGGTATTTGTCCTATGTCATGGCATTTCTTTTCAGGACGAAGGGAGTATTGATTTTCCCGTGAAGATTTAGGTTTGCATGCCGGAAGTAGTTGGATAAAATTGCGATCAGCGCAATAGCCCTATTATTTTTAAGTGTAATTTCTACTAAATTTTGGAGTAAATATGAGATCAATTATTGCAAGCCTGGCCACAGCGGCAGGCCTGATGAGCACTGGCGGTGCACTGGCATACACGATGCCGGAGGAAGTAAAGCAGCTGCCATGTCTGAGTTGCCACGCTGTTGACCGCAAGGTGATAGGCCCGGCCTGGCGTGACGTGGGCAAAAAATACAAGGGAGTTAAAACTTTTGATTACAATGGCAAGGAGTATCCCTTGTTTGAAGGCTTGGTGAAAAAGGTCTCAAATGGAGGTTCCGGTCACTGGGGTTCATTTCCGATGCCCGCCAATGACCCAACCGGCGCGAAGAAGGACAAGATAGAGAAGATGGTCCGCTTCGTACTGAGCCTGGGCTGATTCGAGCGAGTATCAAATGGAAAGCCGGCTTCGTGCCGGTTTTTCTTATTGCAGGCGGGCAATGTTCCGTCATGATTGTATTTTGCGTGAAGGTGGTGTTTGGATAAAATGGAGCCAGCGCAACAACCCTGCCGAAATTTTTCGTCCAGGTTCTACGAAAATCCGGAGTAACCATGAAATTCATTATTGCCAGCCTCGCCTTGACAGCAGGTTTGATCATCGCTGCCAGCGCACAGGCTGATGCCATGCCGGCAGAAGCGAAACAGCTGCTATGCCTGAATTGCCACGCCGTTGACCATAAAATCATAGGGCCGGCATGGCGAGACGTGGGCAAGCGATACAAGAATGCAAAATCCTTTGAATACGATGGCAAGCAATATCCGCTGGTGGAAGGCCTGGTGATGAAAATCTCCAAGGGCTCCAGGGGAGGCGCCGGTCACTGGGGCAATATGCCCATGCCCGCGGAGGACCCAACCGGCGCCAAGAAGGACAAGATAGAAAAAATGATCAAGTTCATACTGAGCTTGAATTAATTCTATTCCTCGATTCAAATGAAAAAGCCGATCTTGTGTCGGCTTTTCTTTTGGCAGGTAAGCAGTGTTGCCGCGCCAAGTTGTGATCACGCCCCTACGCAAAAAAGCTATGCTATGTCATCCCGCCAAGTAAAACATGTTACCGCTTTCCTGGAGTTCTGGAGCTTCGTGCTCATGCTGGTGTGCTATTTCCTATGACTGCGCAATTACAAGTGGAACAAGCGTCCTAGACATGTTAGTCGAAGATAATGCACACTAGAACGATTCACATTCAGACATACCATACTTCATGAGGTTGCTGCCGATACTTGCCGCGCTATCGCTTTACGGCTGTTCTGTGTTTGGCGGCTCACAGCTATCCTGCAAGGTGCGCGATCCTGATCTGGCTCAAGGCATTTACCACGGCGGCTGCAAAGATGGCTGGGCTAACGGATATGGTGAGGTCGTTGTATCCAGGAATGGCACGGCCATCAGCAGTTATCGTGGCGATTTTGTTGACGGCAAGAAGCGGGGCAAGGGCACCAAGATAATGCCCAATGGTGATCGCTACACGGGGGATTTTCGCGACGATTATCGGGAAGGCCAAGGCATCTATGTATGGAGCGCCAATACGCCCTGGGCAGGCGATCGCTACGAGGGCGAATATCACCATGATCTGCGGGATGGTTGGGGGGTTTACCAGTGGGCCAGCGGTGATCGTTATGAGGGAGCTTGGCAAAGTAATTTGCGCATGGGCCTTAGCGTGATGGAGCAGCGCCGTGTGCAAGCTGCCGAGGCGGTCGCCAGGTCCATCAAGGTTGGCGCAATGGTATGTTCTGAATACCGCTCGAACAAGGATAAGTTCCAAGGAATCCGCGGCACCGTCGAAAGCGTCAAGGACAACACGGTGAAGGTGCGGATCATTGCGATCGAGGGGAGTGCCGCCGGCACCAAAGAGGCTGCATTGAAAAAAGGCGGGCTGCTTGTAGACGAAGTCGCGCATTGGCAGCTTTGCAGTCCAAATTGACTATGCAGCAAACACCTAGACTCATTTTGGCGTTGCTTGCTGTGCTGTGTGCAGGCACGGCCCTTTCAGCGCGCGCCGAACCCAATCTCAATGGAGAGACCGGCTATATCAATATGCCGAGCGGGCGAATCGATCCGGACGGGACGTTCCGCATGGGCTACAGTTTTGCGAAGCCTTATAGCTCACTTTGGTCAAGCATCTCCTTCCTGCCCCGCGTGGAATTGAGTGCGCGCTACACACGCATCATGAGCGGGGCGATCGGCCTCAATGATCCGCTCTGGCAAGGATACGGCGACTACAAGGACAAGGTCGCCAGTGGCAAGGTGTTGTTGCTGGAGGAAGACAGGAACACGCCGTCTCTTGCGTTCGGTATCAATGATGTTGTGGGCACCGGGTTGTTCAAGTCCAGATATCTGGCGGCCAGCAAACAATTTGGTGCGTTGGACACCACGCTGGGTGTTGGGGAAGGTCGCATCAGCGGGGCTTTTGCCGGCGGCCGTTACGCGCCTGAGTCGTGGAAGGGATTCGCGCTGCTAGCAGAATACGACGCAAATAATTACAAGCAGGATTTTTATTCAGGGCAAACCGGAGTTGATCAACGAAAAAAAGGTCTTGGATTGGCCTTGGAATATCGCCGTGGGTGGATTGGCTCGCAACTGTCCTATCGCGCAGGCAAGCCCGGCATCAACATTTATTTCTCTGTTCCGCTGAACAAGAAGGAATTCATTCCGAAGATAGACGAGCCACCTCCTGATACCGAAATCGTGCCTCGTCCAACCCTCGAACAATGGAACACCGATCCGAAATATCGGCAAGATCTGACTGACCGATTGCTCAAACAGGATTTCAAAAATGTTCATATCAATGTTTCAGGGGGTGTGGCAGAAGCAACACTGACCAATACCCGCATCTCGCTGCCGAGCCGAGCCGTGGGACGTGCCGCTCGTAGCATCCTGCTCTGCGTCCCTCCGGACGTGAATCAGCTCACGATCAATTACACGGTTAGAGATATGCCGTTTGCGACTTATAACTTTACCGATACAGACCAGTTGCAGCGCTATTTCAACGGGCTGGAAAGCCGCAAGCAGCTCGCACCTTCTGTCACGATCGATTATGCGATGCCGAAAAAAACACCGGTCAAGACGGAAGTACAGAATGAATCGGTACTGAGCGCATCCTCAGAAGAATATTCCGTCACGCATCTGGATAGCAGTGAAGGGGATATCATCAGTTTGCAAAGTGAAGATGCAAAATTGGACAAGATCCACGTCGCGCCCGGTATGGCCCTGTATTTTAATGATCCGAGCGGGGTATTACACTACCAGACATTCATCGATGCTTCCTATACAAAGCAGTTAACGGAAGGTTTGTTTTTCAAGGGGGACACACAACTGACCGTGGTTCAGAATGTGAGTGCTGTGCAAGAACCTTCCAACAGCTTGTTGCCTCATGTGCGCAGCGATATCGCCGATTACATGAAGAATGGCAATTTCAAGCTCACTCAGGCGCTGCTGAACAAGTTCTATCATCCCTGGCAGCGTTTCTACGCCCGTTCCTCGGTGGGCCTCTATGAGGAAATGTTCGGCGGGGCGGGGGGGCAGATTTTGTATTTTCCGGAAACAGCTCCCTGGGCGTTCGATATCAGTGTGGATGCACTCAAGCAGCGCGATGTTCAGGGCTGGTTTCAGTTCCGCAGTTATTCGACAGTGACAGCGTTGGCAGCCGTGCACTATCGTTTTCCTATCAGCGGATTGACAGCCACGGTTCGTGTCGGACGATTTCTGGCAAAGGATGAGGGAGCACGGTTCGAGATGAAACGTCAATTTCGTTCCGGCATAGAAGTTGGTGCTTGGTATACGTTGACCAATGGCAATGACATCACCACACCGGGATCGCCCTCAAGTCCTTATCATGACAAAGGGGTTTTTATAACCATCCCGTTGAGCTCAATGCTGACCAGGGACACACAGGCAGCGCCTACCATGTCGATTTCTCCCTGGACGCGGGATGTCGGCCAAATGGTCGTCTCCCCGGATGATCTTTACGATATCCTGGAGCCTGCAAATAACAACATGCATGACCGGGATGGCCTGCAGTACTTCGGTGATCTGGATGACAGTTATGATTGACCACAGTTCAAACCGGGGTGGGGGAGTGTCGATTAATATCTTGCAACTAGCTTGATTTTCAGGATAATCGCTCCAGAGAATCAAGGGTGTAGAAAACCTAACCACTAGTGATATTTTTAAGGGGTAGCAATGAATAACTTAGGCGCGATAGTTCTGGCGTTCGCAATGATGTTTTCGGGAAGCGTGTTTGCTGCAAATACTGCATCCAGCGCGGGTGGCGCAAGTGCTGGCGATTCACTGAAACCTCAACCTGCACTTTGCCCCTGTGGCAAACAACCGGATGGGACAATTAAATGGTGCCCATGCAATTCACCAGAAGCGGAAACGTCGTCCGGGGGGATTTCTACAACAGCAATAGTTGCCGGAGTTGCTATTGCTGGTGTGCTCGCCGCAGCAGCCAGCCACTCTTCGTCGACCACTCAGCACTAAGCGCACCGGCGGCGAAATTCTGAACAGCGAAATAATCAAGCTGATGAAGTTCTCTGCATCGTGAACGAATTGAGGGCACAAAAAAACCCCGTCAGAAATGGCGGGGTTTATTATTTGTCTTTAGATGACGTACTTACTTGCTAAATGGCTGAGCTAATACGGCGGCGTCAGCCTCATCGCTTATTTCGACAAAATCACCCGTTCACCATTGACAGGATCGACCGCCACCACGGCCTTAAGTACGCTCTCGACCACCAGCGCCCGGTTGTTGGCACTGTCGATCGCAATGGCGAGGGGACTGAAGAACGGATTGGTGGCATCGGCGTGTTGTTGGCACTGTCGATCGCCGTTCCAATAATTGAGCCCCATAAAACGCCGCGCTCGATTTGCGCTTGTGCCGCAGTCACGCTGCCTGTTCCGACGGGTATTTCTACATTGAGTGTGTTTTTGCCGGGTACCAGTGGCACTGATGCAAGCCAGGTGGCACCGTCGGTGCTGCTCGCTGCAATACCGTTGACACTTAAGTTAGCGACACCCTGAGTTGCAGTACCGCGCACTGTGATTTGGGCTGCTTCGGTCATCGACTCTAGGGGTGGGAACTGGATTGTTGCGCTAGGGGAGGTACTACTACTGCTGCCGCCACCGCCACTACAGGCGGTCAGGATGAAGGCCAGACAAAACAGGATGATCGGAAATTTTTTTAAGCCGGATAGTGCAGCACTTACAGTCATGGTGCCCCCTTGTGTCTGAGTTCAACCAGGCAAGGAGTTGTCAGCACCGACATGATTTTGGATTTTAGATGTTGCTTCGTGCATTCCGCCTTGTGTCAGGCGTTGAATTTATTGACGGTTATATTTGTCCTGAGCAGACCTTAACCTTACACATAAAATTATGAGTCGGCAATTAACCTCAACTCTTTAAACGGGGGTCAAAATTGGGGTTGAAAATGAATTTTCCTTGAGGCTGGCTAATTCATTGACTATATGGCGGAGAGGGCGGGATTGTGAAGATTCCGCGTTACATCCGCGAAAGCTTCATCCCTCATTTCATTCGGGACTGCCTTCGGCATCCTGCGCAAGCGGTGCTTGCTGGTCGAACCCAAAGGGGGTTCGTCCACACACCCTCTCAATCAAATTGAAAAAGGCACCCTTGCGGATGCCTTTTCAATTTGGCGGAGAGGGGGGGATTCGAACCCCCGTCAGGGTATTACCCTGAACACGCTTTCCAGGCGTGCGACTTAAACCGCTCATCCACCTCTCCGAAAGGGCGCGCAGAATATCCCAGAACGCCTTTTGCCGCAATCAGAAATGGTTCTTCCACTCGCGCATCGCAGTAAATACGGCCATTTCGCTGTTGTCGGACAGTCCGCGCTGTTGCAGGGTGCGAATGACTTCCGGCTGGGTGCAGCGCAGGAAAGGATTGGTGGCTTTCTCCAGCGCGATGGTGGTGGGCAGCGTGATCTGGTTTGCCGCACGCAGCTGGCGGGTGGTGTCGATGCGCTGTTTCACGGCGGGATTTTCAGGTTCGCATGCCAGCGCGAAACGCAGGTTGGCAGCCGTGTATTCATGCGCGCAATAAATTCGGGTCGTATCGGGAAGCTGTGCAAGACGCTGCAGGGAATGGTGCAACTGCGCCTTGGTGCCTTCGAAATTCCTGCCGCAGCCCGCTCCGAACAGCACATCGCCGCAGAACGCGATTCCCGGCGCGAGATACGCAATGTGGTCATCGACATGGCCGGGAATGTCGATGATGTCGAAGCGGATGCCCAGCCCTTCCAGTTCGAGGCTGTCGCCTTCGCGCAGTTCATTGGTGATGTGCGGATTGTTCGGATGTCTCCGCCCATACACCGGCACGTTGTATACTTCGCGCAATTTTGCGATTCCGCCGATGTGGTCATTGTGGCGGTGGGTGCACAGGATCGCATCCAGGCGCAGATGGTGCGCGTCGAGGAATGCCAGCACAGGAGCCGCTTCGCCGGGATCGACCACGACAGCATGCCGGTCGTCGTGTATGGCCCAGATGTAATTGTCCTGCAATGCAGGGATGGCCGAGATTTTGATTTTTGGGCTGTCGAACATGGAGCAGATGGAAGTCGAGCGATGCTGAATTGTAAGTCAACTGCAGAAAGTTTGAGCGAATGGTTTGCGACCCCGCAGGGCGACTATGTGCTTAAGCGCGAACAGGCATACTTCGACCGCACCGTGAGCGGCATATTTGGCTACAACGCTGTGCAATTGTGTCTACCGGAACACGATTTCCTGCAAAGCAGCCGGATACCGTTGCGATTCAGCGCGGGCAACCAGCGGGGCAACTCGGTGCGCCTGATCAGCACCGAGCTTCCGTTTGACAGCGATTGCATGGATCTGGTGTTGTTGCCGCACGTTCTGGAGTTTTCGGAATTCCCGCACCAGATACTGCGCGAGGCAGCCCGGGTGCTCAGGCCGGAAGGCAACCTGATCATCAGCGGATTCAACCCGCACAGCCTGTGGGGATTGCATCGCACACTCGGCCGGCGGCAGGGATATCCCTGGCAAGGCCAGTTCATCGCACTGAACCGTATCAAGGACTGGCTTGCGCTGCTGGATTTCGAGGTGGCAGGCAGCCGCTTTGCAGCTTATGCGCCGCCATTTCAACAGGCAAAATGGCTGGAACGGTTTTCGTTCATGGAAGCGGCGGGCGACCGCTGGTGGGCAGTAAGCGGCGGCGTGTATTTCGTGCACGCGATCAAGCGCGTGTACGGGATGCGCCTGATCAAGCCGAAATGGAACGAGGGGCTGGTCAGCAAGCTGTTGCCGGCCGCCCCCAAGTTGAACAACAAGATTACCCAGCGCAACGAGACAGATAAACAATGAGCAAAGAAACAAAGGATACAGTTGAAGTATTTACCGATGGCGCCTGCAAGGGCAACCCCGGTGTGGGCGGATGGGGCGCGTTGCTGCGGAACAAGGGCAAGGAGCGCGAGTTGTTCGGCGGCGAGGCGCACACCACCAACAACCGCATGGAACTGATGGGCGCGATCGCCGCGCTGGAAGCGTTGAAGCGGCACTGCCATGTACGGCTGCATACCGACTCGAAATATGTGCAGCAAGGCATCAGCGAATGGATACACGGCTGGAAAAAGCGCGGCTGGAAGACGGCCGACAAGAAGCCGGTCAAGAACGAGGATCTGTGGCGCAGGCTGGACGAGCTGGCGCTGGATCACACCGTTGAATGGGTCTGGGTCAAGGGACATGCGGGCCACGACGGCAACGAGCGCGCCGACGAACTGGCGAACCGAGGCGTGGAAATGATATCCGGAAAACTCAAGGCGGGAGACGACAATGCGTAAGATCGTGCTGGACACCGAAACCACCGGCCTGGACCCGAGGCAGGGGCATCGCATCATCGAGCTGGCGGCAATCGAACTGGACGGACGCAAGGTATCGCTGCGCCGCTTCCATCGCTATCTCAATCCGGACCGCGAAATCGAGGCAGGCGCGGTCGCGGTGCACGGCCTGACCTACGAACGCCTGCAGAACGAGCCGAAATTCCCCGACATCGCGGCCAGTTTCCTGGAATTCATCGAGGGCGCCGAGTTGATCATCCATAATGCGCCGTTCGATATCGGCTTCCTGAATCACGAGCTGCGTCTGATGGATTTGCCGCCGCTGCAGAACGAAGTGCTGGATACGCTCAGGATGGCGCGCGATATGCACCCGGGCAAGAAGAACAGCCTGGATGCGCTGTGCAGCCGCTACGAGATCGACAACGCGCATCGCAGCCTGCACGGCGCGCTGCTGGATACCGAGCTGCTCGCCGAAGTGTATTTCGCGATGACGCGCGGACAGGACAGCCTGCTCGGCGACGATATGCAGACGACGCGCAAGCCTGCATTGCTCAGCACCGATGCGTCGCGCCCCAAGCTGAAGGTGCTGATGCCGAGTGCGGAAGAGCTGGCTGAACATCTGCAGCAGCTTGCCGACATCGACAAGGCCAGCAAGGGCGACTGCCTGTGGAAGAAGCTGGAAGCTTCTGCGTGATCGTATTCTGCCCGATCAACCCAGCAATCATTTACCATAAACCTTGCCCGTTCCGGGCATGATCAAAATACATGAAAACAGACGTGATTATTATCGGATCGGGCGCGGCCGGCCTGATGTGTGCGATTCAGGCCGGGCAGCGCGGGCGTTCCGTGGTGCTGCTCGACCATGCCAAAAAACTTGCGGAGAAGATACGCATCTCCGGCGGCGGGCGCTGCAACTTTACCAACCTCAACACCGGACCGGAAAACTTCATTTCCGCCAACCCGGATTTCTGCCGCTCGGCGCTGGCGCGGTATACGCCGCAGGATTTCATCGAACTGCTGCGGAAGCACAACATCGGCTACCACGAAAAGACGCTCGGGCAATTGTTCTGCGACGACGAATCGCAGGCGGTGATCGCGATGCTGCGCGAAGAATGCGAGGCGGCAGACGTGAAGCGCTTCATGAACTGCGAGGTCGATGAAATAAATTACTCGCCTGAAGCGGAAGACGGAGAGACCAGGCCGCATCATCACCGTTTCCATGTCAGCACTTCGCGCGGGGATTTCAATGCCGAGTCGCTGGTGATCGCAACCGGCGGCCTGTCCATACCCAAGACCGGCGCGACTCCTTATGGCTATCACGTTGCGGAACAATTCGGCATACCCATCACCAAACTCAAGCCCGGCCTGGTGCCGCTGACCTTTGCGCCGGATGACTGGAAGCCCTATGCCGACCTGACCGGCGTCTCGCTCGATGTCGTGGTGAGTTTCGGCAAGCAATCGTTCCGGGAGAACATGCTGGTCACGCACCGCGGCCTGAGCGGCCCGGCGATATTGCAGATTTCCTCCTACTGGCAGCATGGCGAAGCGCTGCACATCGACCTGCTGCCTGATCTCGACATGCAGTCCCTGCTGGCCGAGCAGAAGACCAGCAAGAAATTGCTCAGCAATTTCCTGATCCAGTGGTTTCCGAAAAGCTTCTCCGAGGTGTGGTGCGCCGAGCTTGCTGTGCATCATCAGATCGAAAACAGACCGCTCAACCAGTACAACGACAAGGAGCGCAAACTGATCGCCGCGCAATTGCATGACTGGCAGGTGATCCCGTCCGGCACGGCAGGCTACGGCAAGGCAGAAGTAACCTGCGGCGGGATCGACACACACGCGTTGTCTTCCAAGACCATGGAGTGCATCGAAGTGCCCGGCCTCTATTTCATCGGCGAAGTGGTCGATGTGACCGGATGGCTGGGGGGCTACAACTTCCAGTGGGCATGGGCTTCCGGCTACGCGGCGGGCCAGTCCGTTTAGTGCTATAGTTTCCGAAAATTTGCAGCATTCAAGCGGAGGGATCAGCGATGCGTATCTTGTGGATGGTAGTACTGGCTACATTGTTGAGCGGTTGCGGTTACAACACCTTTCAGACTACCGATGAGCAGATCAAGGCAAGCTGGGCCGAAGTGCTGAACCAGTATCAGCGGCGCGCCGATCTGATCCCGAATCTGGTCAACACCGTCAAGGGTGCTGTAACCCAGGAAAAAGACATCCTTGTCAGCGTCACCGAAGCACGTGCCAAAGTGGGTTCCATCCAGGCCACACCCGAACTGATCAACGATCCCAAGGCATTTGCCAAATTCCAGGCCGCACAGGGGGAGCTGACATCGGCTCTTTCGCGATTGATGGTTGTGGTCGAAAGATATCCTCAGATTCAGTCCATTGCCGGCTTTCGCGAGTTGCAGGCGCAACTCGAGGGCACCGAGAACCGCATCACCGTCGCGCGCAACCGCTACATCCAGGCAGTTCAGGCTTACAACGTTGCGATACGCACCTTTCCGAGCAACCTGACCGCGATGCTGTTCGGCTACAAAGAGAAACCAACGTTCACGGTCGAAAACGAGAAGGAAATATCGCGTCCGCCGGCCGTGGATTTTTCCAAGGTTCCGGTATCGGTAGACTGACATGATGCAGATGTCGGCGCGAGGATTCCTGCTTGCGCTGCTGCTGGGCGGCCTGGCATACACCGGGCTGGCGCACGCCGAAGTCCAACAGGATGCAGTAAAGGTGCCGCTGCTAGTCCAGCGCGTCACCGACCTGACCTCGACGCTGGATTCCCGGCAGACCCAGGCACTGGAATCCCGTCTAGCCGCATTCGAAGCGAAGAAGGGCGCGCAGCTTGCCGTGCTGATTGTGCCGACCACAAAACCAGAAACCATTGAGCAATATGGCATTCGCGTCGTCGACCAATGGAAGCTGGGACGCAAGGGGGTCGATGACGGCGCGCTGCTGCTGATTGCCAAGGAAGACCACAAATTGCGCATCGAGGTGGGTTATGGACTCGAAGGCGCGCTGAACGACGCCACCGCAATTCGCATCATCGACGAAATCATCGTGCCGCGTTTCCGCAGCGGCGATTTTTATGCGGGTATCCAGTCTGGCCTGGAGGCGATGATGCAGGTCATCAACGGAGAACCTTTGCCGGCTCCCCAGCGCGCCGCCGCAAGAGGGCAGGATAAT
>JAJDNO010000005.1 GCA_022340615.1 Gallionella sp.
CGGTCGCCAGCGCGCCGCGCGCCGATGCCAGCTGTCCCTCGGACTGCTGCAGCGCCAGCCTGCTGCCGGCCAGTGCGGCTTCGGCCTTGTACACATCACCGACGGTGGCCAGCCCCGAAGTCCTTCTGTCCTGTACCGCGGACAGATTGGTCCGGGCATCCTGCAGGCTCTGCCGGTTCACCTCCACCACCGCCTGCAATCCAAGTACCTGGTAATAGGCCTGCTCAACCTGCAGTATTACGTCCTGCACGGTCTGGTCCTGACTCAGCTGCGCCGACGCGAGTTCGAACTTGCCCTGTTCCAGCGTGCCGCTGCGCACGCCGAAATCCCAGAGCAGATAACTGATACTGACGCTGGCCCCGTAACGCGTCTGGGTATTTGCCGGCTGGCCGGAAAAATTCAGCGCGCGGTAGCGCTGTCCGGTCAGGGTCGCATCGATCAGCGGCCAGTAACCCGCGCGCGCGAGTTCCACGCCGGCTTCCGATGTGCGAATCGCGGCCCAGCCCATACGGGTTTTGGGATTGCGCTGCAGCGCCAGGTCGGTCAGCTGCATCAGCGTCATCGGCCGTGAAGAAACCGGACCGTGTATATCAGCCGCAATGCTCTCCGCACCGGTGTCCGCGGACACGAGCAGCAACGCAGCAAACAGCAAGGAAGTGAGAGTGGACGTATTCAATTCCAAAGGTCATTTAAAAGCATTCAATACGAAGGATCAGGACGGATTGACCCCTGTTGGAGAAACCGCGCCATCATACGCCGGGCATGCTCTGCCGAACAAATAAAAAAGATTGCACATTGTGCAATCCTGGTAATGGAGCTGGCGAGGCCGGCCTGCATCCGGCAAGGCATGAGTATTGCATGTGTAATTGCGTAAACCAGCCCAGGCGTGTGATGAAACTATCTGCAGAAAAAATTGTGCTGATCGCTTCGTATCCTTACATGCAACTCATTTCAATCCAATATGGGCGAGCACGGAACCATTCACCACTTATCCAGTCCAATTTTCGCCCTGATCGCTGGGACGAACGATGATTATTGAAGGAGATTAATAATGAGCGTCAACAATCGCAGCAAAGTCCTCTCTCAAGACTACAGGTTCCCTATTGTCTTCGGCTGGATGTTGACGGCTACTGCCGTAGCAATTGCCAGTTGGGCCAGTCTTTATTTGGAGCACAGGATGGTATAACAATTAAAGCCGGTGATGAACCGGCTTTTTCAACTTCAAGCATGACGGCCAGCGCTCCCGAACTACGATCTAGTTTCGTCTGCTTCGGCAGAACTGCACGGTTCAGGTTGAGATCTCTCTTCTTTTCTTTGCAGGAAGACAGAGACGATTGACTCAATCGCGGATAATATTTTTGATTGGAGTCAAGAATTGTTCGATGCCAATATATGAGCAATCAAAAAAGGGAATATGCAAATGATGCGAAATTATCGAATCAAATTCCTTGCCTCTTGTTTGCTGGTAACAGCATTAGCCTCTCCAATGTTGGCACGAGCAGAGACAATATTTATTAAATGTGAATATATCGATATATTGTCCGTCAATTTAACAAATAACACAGTTAACAATATTCCCGCAGACATAACACCAATTGCCATCGATTGGGAAATCATAAATCAACATGGTGACTTTCACTTTCATATCGACAGAACCTTAGGGACATTGACAACATCCGGCACATCCTACAGGCCAGATGGAAATCTCCCCATTCCACAAAGTACAGTATCCTGCGCTGCTGTAGACAAGCCGACCACCAAGTTTTAGGCTGAATAGCTGCGGCCACAGCCTCACAACCGATGTGCCCATCATCACTTTGAGCGTGCATTGATGACCAATCGCCGCAGGCAATTGCATAGCAGAAACAGTTTTGACCGTGGCAGAGCAACGCACTTTTCGCTGCAAATTTTGATGTGACTTTTGAAGTAGGTCTCAACACTACAGAAACTGCGGGGCCGTGGTCTGCCGCAAAAAGGAACAGGGAGTGCACATTGTGCAACCCCTTGTCGTGGTGCTGGAGAGAGGAATCGAACCTCCGACCTACGCGTTACGAGTGCGTTGCTCTACCAACTGAGCTACTCCAGCAAATTCCGGTGTGTTACCAAGTGCAGATTATAGGGGACGGCGTCCCTGCCCTCAATCATTTATCACGCCGCGCAAGCTTCACCAGCCCCGGACTGCGATCGTTTCAACGCCAGCGGTATGCTTCAACGTCGTAAGGCTGGGGCTTGCCTTCGATTTCATTGAGCAGCAGTTCTGCGCTGGCAAACGACATGGTCACGCCATAACGAAAATGCCCGCTGTTGGCATAAAGATTCGCGAGAACCGGATGTCGCGCTATGGTGGGAATGTTGTCGGGCGAACCCGGGCGAAAGCCGGCCCATTGCTGCACCGGTTCGCAGTCGCGCCAATCCGGAAACAGTTCACGCACCCTGCCAAGCAGGTCATCGCGCGCCTCCGCCGTAATCGATTTGTCGAAACCGACGTCTTCCAGCGTGCTGCCGACCAGCACGTGCCCGTCGCGGCGCGGGATCAGGTACAGATTTTCCCTGAGCAGGATGTTCCGGAACGGCGGCGCATCGAACTTGAGCAGCAATATCTGTCCGCGGATCGGGCGGATGTTGATGTTGAGCGCATGTTCGCCCAACAACGCCCTGCTCCACGCACCCGCCGCAACGATATATGCATCGGCCGACAGCCTGCCTTGCGGAGTATGCAGTGCGACCACGCGTTCCCCCGCAATCTCGAATTTATGCACCTCCTGATGTTCGAGTATCGTCCCGCCCAGCATTTCGACATGCCTGCGCAGCGCCTGCATCAGGCGCGGATTGCGCACTTGAGCGACGTCCGGCAACAGCATCCCGGCACCCTGCATAGCGGGAAGATAGTCGGCGAGGTTGACCTGTTGCAGCGCGAAGCGATGCTGTGCGCACCATTGCCCGGCAAGACCGGATTTGAAAGGCGGCAACACCAGCATGCCGCTGCGCTGGAATTCCGGATCGATTCCGGTGGCGGCGTGCAATGCAGCTGCCTCTTCGCCGAACATTTCCATCCCGCGCAACGCGAGGCGCGTCACGGGTTCACGGTAATCCCATGGACATAGCGGTGAAAGGATGCCGCCGCCCGCCCATGATGCCTCACGTCCGACCTCACCGCGTTCGACCAGCGTCACGCTATATCCCGCCTTCAGCAGAATCTGAGCGCTGGCCAGACCGACCGCGCCGCCGCCGACGATCAGAAAATCCGTTTGCATGGGTAATGTATGCCGGGTTTGCGCGTTCAGGATTTCGCGGTGGCTGGATTCAGCGATTTCGGCAACGGGAATACCACGTTCTCGACGATGCCCTGCAGTTCCACGACCTTTTCCCCGCCCAATTCTTCCAGGCTCGAAATCACACCCTGCACCAGCACCTCGGGTGCTGATGCGCCGGCGCTGATGCCGACCCGCGAAATTCCGGCAAACCACTCCGGCCGCAATTCGCTGGCGTCGTTGACCAGGTAGGCGCGCACCCCGACATTCGCGGCAACTTCGCGCAGGCGGTTCGAGTTGGAACTGTTCTGCGATCCGACAATTACGACGGCATCGCACTGCCTGACCAGCATCTTGACCGCATCCTGGCGGTTCTGCGTCGCATAGCAGATGTCGTCCTTCTTCGGGCCGGTGATGAACGGGAAACGTGTCTTCAGCGCGGCGATGATCGTGCTGGCATCGTCGACCGACAGCGTCGTTTGCGTGACATAGGCTAGGTTCTGTTCGTCGTTCACCCTGAGACCGGCAACCTGTTCGGGCGATTCGACCAGATACATGCCGCCATTGCTCTGTCCCATGGTGCCTTCCACTTCGGGATGGCCGGCATGGCCGATCATCACGATTTCCTTGCCCTGCTCGCGCATCCGCGACACCTCGATATGCACTTTCGTAACCAGCGGGCAAGTCGCGTCGAATACCGTCAATCCGCGTGCTTCTGCTTCATGGCGCACCGCCTGTGAAACTCCGTGCGCGCTGAAGATCAGGATGCTTCCACTCGGCACATCCGCCAGATCCTCGATGAAGATCGCGCCCTTGCGGCGCAGATTGTCCACCACAAACTGGTTGTGCACCACCTCGTGGCGCACGTAGATCGGCGCGCCGTGCAGTTCCAGAGCGCGTTCCACGATCTCGATCGCGCGATCCACGCCGGCGCAGAATCCGCGCGGGTTAGCCAGCAACAGTTCCATGTTTCTTCTCCTTCAGACTATCCAGTATCAACAGGAACGCACCGCAGGTAATCGCGGAATCGGCCAGGTTGAATGCCGGAAAATAATGTTCGTTCCAGTGGAACGACAGGAAATCCACCACATAGCCATACCTGAGACGGTCGATCAGGTTGCCCAGCGCGCCCCCGAGTATCATGCTCAGCGCCGCGGCAAACAGCAGTTGTGCGCTGTGTCTGCGCAGCAGCCAGATTATCCAGGCCGACGCCGCGATCGCGATGATGCTGAACAGCCAGCGCTGCATTCCGCCCGCATCGTTCAGGAAACTGAATGCCGCTCCGGTATTATGCGCCAGCACCAGATTGAACAGGCTGAACACGGTCAGGGTTTCGCCGAATGCAAAATGACCGATGATCCATGCCTTGCTCAACTGGTCCAGCACGATGACCAGAGCGCTCAATGCCAGCCAGCGCTTAAGCATGGTTGCGCACCTCGCCGCTGCCGTACAGGTTGCTGACGCATCGCCCGCACAGCGTTGGGTGACTTGCATCCGCTCCGACATCCTCGCGGTAATGCCAGCAACGTTCGCATTTGTCATGCCGGCTCGCGGCTACTTCGATACGCTGCCCCGCTTCGTTTGCCGCACGATGCACTGTTGCACGCGATGTGATTAACACCAGACGCAGATCGTCGCCGAGGCGCGCCAGTACATCATGATCCCGGCCCGCAGCATGGATATCAACTTCGGCTGCGAGCGCCGAACCGATCTGGCCTGCGGCACGAGCCTCTTCCAGCTGCTTGTTCACCCTGGCACGCCATGCAGTAATGCACTGCCAGTCGGCCATATCAACCTGGTACTGCGAAGAGGACGGAAGTGCATGCCACTCGCCTACAAACACGCTTTGGTCTTCCTGTCCGCACAGCACCGCCCAGGCTTCTTCCGCGGTAAAACTCAGTATCGGCGCAATCAAGCGCACCAGGCAGCGGGTAATGTGGTAGAGCGCATTCTGCGCAGAACGGCGCGCGCGTGAATCTGCGCCGGCAGTGTACAACCTGTCCTTGAGGATATCGAGATAGAAACCGCCCAGGTCCTCGGAACAGAATATCTGCAACTTATGCACGATCTGGTGGAACTCATAGCGGTCGTAATCGGCAACGATCCGGTCCTGCAGGTTCTGCGTGATTGCCAGCGCATAGCGGTCGATCTCCAGCCACTCTCCGACAGGCAACGCGTGAATTGAGTGGTCGTAGTCCGCCGTGTTCGCAATCACGAAGCGCAGCGTGTTGCGGATGCGCCGGTAGCTGTCGGTCACGCGCTTCAGGATTTCTTCGGACAGCGATATTTCGCCTGAATAATCGGTCGACGCGATCCACAGCCTCAGAATGTCCGCACCCAGGCGATTGCAGATATCCTGCGGCTCGATACCGTTGCCGCGCGACTTCGACATCTTGTAGCCCTTCTCGTCGACCGTGAAGCCGTGCGTGAGCAATTGCCGGTATGGCGCCTGCCCGTCGATCGCGCAGCCCGTCAGCAGCGAACTCTGGAACCAGCCGCGATGCTGGTCCGACCCTTCCAGATACAGGTCTGCGGGATAGGCCAGGTCTTCGCGCTTGCGCAATACCGAAAAGTGCGTCGAGCCGGAATCGAACCACACGTCGAGCGTGTGGGTAAGTTTTTTGTAGTGCTCTGCTTCCTCGCCGAGCAGATCCACCGAGTTCAGGCTGAACCAGGCTTCGATGCCGTCCTGCTCGACGCGTTGCGCGACCTGCTCAAGCAGTTCGGATGTGCGAGGATGCAGCTGACCGGTTTCACGGTTCACGAAGAAAGGCATCGGCACGCCCCAGTTGCGCTGGCGCGACACGCACCAGTCGGGGCGGTTCCTGATCATGGACTCCAGGCGGGCACGCCCCCAGGCGGGGAAAAATTCGGTGTGTTCGACCGCTTTGTTCGCCAGGTCACGCAGCGTCACGCCATCGCTTTTCTCGTTCTCCGCGGAGTGGGAGCGCTTTTCCCGGACCAGCCGTTCGACGCCTTCAGCACCGTCATGTCCGACATTGTCCATCCCGATAAACCACTGCGGCGTGGATCGGAAGATAATCGGCGTCTTGTGCCGCCAGCAATGCGGGTAGCTGTGCTTGATCTTTTCGATGTGCAGCAGATGCCCGCTGTTCTGCAGCGCTTCTATCACCACATCGTTGGCTTTCCAGACGAACAACCCGCCGACCAGCGGCATGTTGGCGAGGAACTTGCCGTCGCCGCCGACCGGGTTGTCGGTAGGCAGATTGTATTTCTGGCCGACGGCATAGTCATCCATGCCGTGCGCCGGTGCGGTATGCACCAGGCCGGTACCCGCTTCCAGCGTGACATGGTCGCCGCAGATGATCTCGACGCTGCGCTCGTAGAAAGGATGCTGCAGCAGCAGCCCTTCCAGCGCGCTGCCCTTGCAGGTCGCCGCCATCCCGTCGCCGCGGTCATTGCTGCCGCCGAGCTGGTAGCGCGCCAGGCATTGTGTCGCGAGATCATAGGCGAGAATCAGGTAGCCCTTCTCCGTCCTGATCAGGTCGTATTGAAGTTCCGGATGCACGCAAACCGCCTGGTTCGCGGGCAGGGTCCACGGCGTCGTGGTCCAGATCACCGCATAGACTTTCGCATCGCCAGGCAGGGAAACGCCAAACGCCTTGTCGAGCGCGCCCTTGTCCAGCACCTCGAAACCGACGTCGATTGCGGCGGACACCTTGTCCTCGTGCTCGACTTCCGCTTCGGCCAATGCCGACTGGCAATCCAGGCACCAGTTGACCGGCTTGTAGCCCTGATACAGATAACCGCGCTCGTGGATTTTCCCCAGGGCACGAATGATTTCGGCCTCGGTTCTGAAGTCCATGGTCAGGTAGGGATGATCCCAGTCGCCCATCACGCCAAGGCGGATGAAATCCTTCTTCTGCTTTGCGACCTGTTCCATCGCATAGGCGCGGCAAAGCTCGCGGAATTGCGCGGGCGGGATCGCCTTGCCATGTTTTTTCTCGACGACCAGTTCGATCGGCAATCCGTGGCAGTCCCAGCCCGGAACATACGGCGCATCAAAACCCGCCAGCGTCCTGGATTTGACAATGATGTCCTTCAGAATTTTGTTGACCGCATGTCCCAGGTGAATGTCGCCGTTCGCATAGGGCGGGCCGTCGTGCAGTATGAACAGGGGTTTCCCTTTCTTCGCGGCACGGATCTTCCTGTAACGCTGCTGTTCCTGCCAGCGCGCGAGCATCTGCGGCTCGCGTTTGGCTAGGTCGCCGCGCATCGGGAACGGGGTGTCGGGCAGATTCAGCGTGGCTTTGTAATCGGTCATATCGGATAATCAATCATGTTGTTCGAACCATTGTTTTGCATGCTCCACATCCAGCGCGATTTGCCGCGTCAGGGTTTCAAGGTCGGGATATTTTTCTTCGTCGCGCAGTTTCTGCAAAAACTCCACGCGCAGATGCCTGCCATATATCTGCTGCGCAAACTCGAACAGGTGCACTTCCAGCACTGGCTTGGCATCATGCTTCAGCGTCGGGCGCACACCCAGGCTGGCGACACCCTGCAATATGCCCAGGCCTTCGGCATGCACCTGCACCACGAAGATACCCGACAACGGCGGGCGGTTGTGCTTCAGCTGGATATTCGCGGTGGGGAAACCGAGTTTTTTCCCCATCCCGTCGCCATGCACAACCCGTCCGCTGATGCTGTAATGCCGTCCCAGGTAGGACTTCGCCTCGCCCAGTTGTCCGGCCAGCAAGGCAGAGCGCACCGCGGTGCTGGATATGCGCACCCCGTCGCTCGACACGGTCGCCAAAGACTGCACGACGAAGCCGTGCCGGGATGCAAGCTTTTCCATCAGCGCGAAATCGCCGGAACGCCCGCTGCCAAAGCGAAAGTCGTCGCCAATCAATACGTATCCCGCATACAGTTTTTCGTGCAGCGCTTTGACGAACTCTTCCGCACCTATCTGCGCAAAGTGCGAGTCAAATCGGCAAACATGCAACCGATCCACGCCTGCCTCGATAAACAGCTCCAGTTTTTCGCGCAGGCTGGTCAAGCGCGGCGGCGCCTGCTGCGGGGAAAAAAATTCGCGCGGATGCGGCTCGAAAATCATCACGGCCGAGTGCAGGCCGCGCTGTTTTGCCTGAGCCCCGACTTCGCTCAGCAATGCCTGATGCCCCAGATGCACCCCATCAAAATTTCCGATGGTGAGCGCAACAGGCTGCTGGTCTGGGGAATAAAGTCCGCGAAGAATCTGCATAGCCGGCGGATTATACAGTAGGCGCCATGATCGTAGCGGAATGCGCCACTGATTGTTGCCGCTGCGTAGTCTGCGTAATGGCACTACGGGCAACATGACGGACGAGAGCTGAACGGAAGAAGTACCGGTGGATCCACCGGATTGAAATCCGGATTCCGGGAGATCCCGGTCAGGCTGTCCCGCCCACCGTCAAACCGTCTATCTTCACGGTAGGCTGTCCGACTCCGACCGGCACGCTCTGCCCTTCCTTGCCGCAGGTGCCGACGCCGGGATCGAGCGCCATATCATTGCCGATCATCGAAATGCGCGTGAGCACGTCGGGGCCGTTGCCGATCAGCGTCGCGCCTTTCACCGGCCGGGTAACCTTGCCATCTTCGATCATGTAAGCCTCCGATGTGGAGAACACGAATTTTCCGCTGGTGATGTCCACCTGCCCGCCGCCGAAGTTTACCGCGTACAGCCCGTGCTTGACCGAAGCGATGATTTCCTCCGGATTCTTGTCGCCATTGAGCATGTAGGTGTTGGTCATGCGCGGCATCGGCAGATGCGCAAACGACTCTCGACGCGCATTGCCGGTGACCGGCACGCCCATCAGGCGTGCGTTCAAAGAGTCCTGGAGATAGCCCCTGAGGATGCCGTTCTCGATCAGCGTGGTGCACTGGGAAGGATTGCCCTCGTCGTCCATTTGCAGCGAGCCGCGCTGTCTCGCCAGGGTCCCGTCATCCACTACGGTCACGCCATCCGCCGCAACGCGTTCGCCGATGCGGCCGGAAAATGCCGAACTGCCTTTGCGGTTGAAGTCGCCTTCCAGGCCGTGCCCGATGGCTTCATGCAACAGGATGCCCGGCCAGCCATTGCCCAGCACCACGGTCATGTTGCCGGCCGGTGCGGCGGTTGCATCCAGGTTGGTTACTGCTTGATGCACGGCCTGCTGCGCGTAGTGCTGAAGCATCTCATCGTCGAAGTAGGCGTAGTCGAAACGCCCGCCCCCGCCGGCAGAACCCTGTTCGCGCTTGCCGTTGCTCTCCACGATTACGGTTACCGACAGGCGCACCAGCGGCCGTATGTCGGCGTTCATCAGGCCGTCGCTGCGCGCGACCATCACCACTTCATATTCACCGGCCATACCCGCCATCACCTGCACCACGCGCGGGTCGAGCGAACGCGCATAGCGTTCGATGCGCTCCAGCAGCGCGACTTTTTCCGCATCCCTGAGGCTCGCAATCGGATCGTGCGGCAGATAGATTTCGCGGCGCGAGCCATGGTGCAGCATCGGTACGGATTGCGAGCCGCCCTGGCGCGCAATCTCGCGTGTTGCCTGCGCCGCGCTGTCCAGCGCACCCAGGCTGATTTCGTCGGAATAGGCGAATGCGGTCTTTTCGCCGCTCACCGCGCGCACTCCGACACCCTGGTCGATGTTGAAGCTTCCGGTCTTGACGATGCCTTCCTCCAGCGACCAGGTTTCGGCGCGGCTGTACTGGAAATACAGATCCGCGTAATCAAGCTGGTGCGCCATCATGCTCGCAAAAACCTGCTCGAGGTCGCGCGATTCGATCGAATACGGCAGCAACAGCGACTGCTGCGCGGTCGCAAACAGCGTATCTAACGGAGAATTCTGAAGCTTGGTACCCATTCCGGTGTTCTCCCTGTTAGTCACAATTGAATAATATCCGGTGCGTCAGCGCTGGCAGGCTTGCGCGCAGGCTGGCCTGATAGGATGGATTGACATCCGCGACTACCACCCCCGAACCGCGCGGCAAACGATCGAGTACCCTGCCCCACGGATCAACGATCATGCTGTTGCCGTGAGTCTCTCGACCATTGACGTGATAACCGCCCTGCGCCGCTGCGATCACGTAGGCAAGATTTTCGATCGCGCGCGCGCGCACCAGTACTTCCCAATGCATCTTTCCTGTAGTCTCGGTGAATGCGGACGGCAGCACGATGATATCCACATCGCGCATCGATCGAAACAGTTCCGGGAAGCGCAGATCATAGCAGATCGCGAGACCGATACGCCCGAACGGGCTGTCTACCACAACCACCTGATCGCCCGGCTCTATCGTTTTCGCCTCGTGGTAATTTTCATTGCCCAATTCCAGGTTGAAAAGATGAATCTTGTCGTAGCGTGCCACCTGCTCGCCGCGGTCATCGAACACCAGACAGGTATTCCTGACCTGGTCAGGTGCGCTCGCCGCCAGGGGAATCGAGCCGCCCACCAGCCATATCTTGTGCTGGCGCGCAGTTTCACTGAGGAACGTCTGGATGTTTCCCGATCCGGATTGCTCGCGAACCTTGACCTTGTCATTTTCGGTCATACCCATGATCGCGAAAAATTCCGGCAACACCACCAGGCGCGCGCCCTGCTCGGCTGCATTGGTGATCAGACGGCGCGCTTCGCTCAGATTGCCCTCGACATTTGGGCCTGAAGCCATCTGGATCGCTGACACCTTGAAAGCGTTAACCTGCGCCGCGATGCGTTTCTGTGTGGATTCACCTGCTGACATTATTGCTTCCTAATTATCCGGTTTGCCCGGTTTCGATACGGCGGGTGCCCGGTTTACTCTGACCACGTCCGGATCACGCCAAGAACCGGTCACATTGTATTCAAATGACGCCAACTTATCGAGCGGATTGCCCAGAACCTTGTTCATGATCAGCGATCCGATCCCGACCGCCGGACTGATCGCAAATGCGCCGATCAGCGACACGCTGTCACCCAGGGTAGGCAATATCCTTACGTGCAGATTTTGAGTTTCATCATTCAGGTTGATGTCGCCTTTCATCGTCACCTTCGCGGATGAACCGTAAATTCGGAAATCCTGACTATTAATGATGCCGTCCTTGATGGAGGCATTGCCATTGATGCTGTCGAACTGGAAGCCCTCGCTGAACACGTCGGTAAAGCCCAGCGCGATATGTTTCGGCAAATCCTGCAGGCTGAGCACACTGAGCAATTTCCCGGCACCCGGATCCATTTTCAGGAACTTGCCCTTGCCGGCATCCAGTTTCAGCGAGCCATCCAGCGTGGCATAGCTGAAATTTTCCGGCGGGCCCGCCCAGGACAGGTCTGCCGTCAGCCTGCCACTGCCGCCCTTGACGGTATTTGGATAACCGGATCGGGCAAGTATCTTCCCTGCATCGCTGATGTCCAGCATCAATTTGAGCTGGGTATTCTGCTGTCCTTCCGTATCGCCCCAGACGCCGTCTCCAACCAGGCTGCCGTCCGGATTAGCGATATTCAGGCGGCGCATCCGCCAGTCGCTGCCCTCGGGATGTCCGATCAATTCGAAGTGGCCGATGTGTTTTCCTTTGACCAGCAGGTTCTCGATCGAGATATCCAGAGCCGGAATATCGCCCGGTATTGTCCTGTCCGCCTGTCCGGGTTCGGCAGATTTGTCAGGTACGGACACATTGGCTGGCGTCCGGGTAAACTGCTCGTCACCCGACAATTTCAGGTTGCTGAATCTGGCGCGGAGCATGTTGCCAGATTCGTATCCGTGAGGTTCCCAAACCACCTCCCCCTTCAGCCCGACTCCGCTAAGCCGTGCAGCCAGACCGTCGCCACGACGGTTAGCGACGACGTGCACAGCGCCAACATGCTGGCCGTAACCGCTCAATTTCCCGATATTCAGATTCGCTCCCGCGATGACCGACCAGGTACCGTCACCGGCCAAACGGGCTGACGATCCGGGCAGCTTTGCCGCATGACTGGCGGCAACCCCTGAACCGCCGGCTGCGGCGGATTTTTTCGCGGAGCCAGCCAGTCCGCCCCAGCCCTGCAGCGACAGTTCCGGCAGGCTGCCGACCAGCCATACACCATCATTCCGGCGATGTCTGACGCGTGATGTTTCCCGCGCAATCGTTGATGGAGGCAACTTGTCCGTGGCACCAAAGCTGACCACACCGCGCTTGACCACCATTGCCCCTCCCTGGTTCTGTCGCTCCAGCCGGGCACCGAGCAGATTCCCGAGCCGGGCGGTAACCACATCACGATCCGGGTCAGGAACACTCTCAGCTTTGGGGCAATCACCGACGCAATGTCTGACAGGTTCTGGCGGGAGCAGAACCGGGCTGCGTTCCACGCGCAGCAGCATGGACTCTCCTGCGGACTTCGCAAACGGCGCCGGCAAACTGGAACTCAATCCCTCCAATCTGGACGTAACGACGACCTGCGCGGACTTTTTGACCACGCTGACATCGGCATCCCAATCCGTGCTGCCGTGCAGGTAATTCAGCACGGAATAGTGTTCGGTCTTGCGCAGCAGGTCGACATTGCTTCGCCCCGTGACTTTGGCATGCACCGTACCGTCCTCGCTGCTCTGTACATTGATGGTCGCGGGTCCGCCGAGTATTTCCGCTGACACATCGTCGGCATGCATGCCCGCTTCGTTAAATTCCAGTGTTCCCCGGGTCTTGTACAGAACCGGCACTTCCTTGCCCAGCTCGATTTGGTTGTCCTGCACCTTGATCGTTCCCGACACCTTCACCGGGTTGTCTCCCGACAGCGGAATGTGCGCGGACAAATCAAGCTGCCCGTTCCCCTTGGCGCCAATACCGTCGGTAAACCCGTGTATATAGCTCCGCACCGGACTTTTCTGGACGAATTCAAGGAACGAACTGCTTGCGCCGGTCGCCTCGCCATTGATTTCCAGCGACTTATCCTTGCTCATCATGTCCGGTATCGTGACAGTGACGTTGTGCAGCTGCGTGTCGAGGATGGTCGCCGACGGCGACTCCACGACCAGCTTGTTGCCGCGTATCAAAAATTCGCCGGAAATATGCTCGATGCTCGGCCAGTGCTTGTCGAATTCCAGCACTGCATCCCGCGCGTGGCCGCCGATTTCAAGCAGCACATCCTTGCTGCGGCGCGAGCCGGCAGGGCTGGCGCAGCCGGCTGTCTGGTCCATTGAAGGATGGGGTGCTGGAGTTGGCGCAACTGCACTTGCCACGCCCTGTTGTTGCTGCAGGGCGGAAAGCTCGGCAACGCCGGAAACGCGGGCAAGATCCGGCGAGTTGCGGGGCGGATTTCGATCCTCCTTTCCGGATGGCTGTAAACACTGTGCTGCACCGTTCCGGAAGTCGCTCAGATTGCCCTTGATGCGGATACGAAAGTCTTCGGTATGGCCGGCTTTCAGCGCGTCATTCAGCCAGTCACTGGCCGGCCCGTGCAGCGCGATCAGCGGGGTATAACGGGCCGCGCGCCGGATATCGCCGCGCGTCAGTTTTCCGGTCAGGTCCAGCACTCCCAGTGTGCCGGCCTGAGTCCGGTAACTGCCGTACAAATTGCCGGCCAGATCATCATTGGAAACCGCGATATTGTCGGCATTGATCGACAACTCTCCATCCTTGCGCTGCCAGGATCCCTGCCCGATCAGGGTAGCAAACGACAACGGTTCGCGCATTTCATCCGGCGCGTCGACGACCATTCCGTGCGCATCGATACTCAGTTTGCCGCTGGACTCGCTGCCGATCACGTCCCCGGTCAAACCGGTAAAACCTGGGATTTTTCCGACCTGGTTCAAACCGAGATTTTTGAAATGCGTTTTAATCCTGTAGTTATTCGGGTTTCCTGGCTCACCCTGCCATCGTGCATCCAGATTGCTCACAATCCCCCTGGGCGCATAAGCATCCAGACGCGAGCGCAAGTCATCCCGCATCGGCAGATATTTCGACAATGCGGCAAGTTTCTTCAGACTGAGCAGATTGGCCCTGATCTCTCCGCCTGAAGTCCGGCCACCGAAAAACATACGGTGTCGCCCCTTGATCGTGCGGAAATAGAAATCCGTCGGCTGGAAATCTAGCCCGTCCTGCAGGTGCAATGCCAGATGTCTGGTGGAAACTTCAAAACCGCCTTCAAGCTCCTGCCATGAAGCGCGGCCGCTCAGTTCGCGCACGTGCATTTCAGGCACATCTTCACCAAGCCGGGTAATCACATCGCGCAGATCCATATCAACGGTAAGCTGGCTGATCTTGCCGTCGCTGACACCCAGCCAGCCGCGCAACGCCCCGCGGCCCTGGCTGAATTCGCCGGGCAAATTCAGCCAGGGCCGCCATGCGGTCACGTCGGTGTAATCGAGCCGGGTAAACAGCATGCCGCTCCAACCGGACAGGTTGTCGAAACTGGCACCGTTAAAATCGCCGCGCACTTCCAGCGGCGTTGCCAGTTCCGGAGGCGGCAACGCCTGAAGCGCAAATCGATGCCGGTTGAAAAAATTGGTGATGCGCAGGTTTACCTGTTGCAGCACCAGCGGCGGCGCAGCTCGCTGCTGATCAATCCAGACGATCAGCGCATTTCGCACGACCAGGTTGGACTGGTGCAGCAACCAGTCGGATATGTCGTTGTTCTCGCCTTTTCTGGAAAGCACCAGGTTGCCGATATACAGTTTTCCTTCCGCATCACGGCGTATCAGCAGTTCCGGGCTGTCTATCTCCAGATTGGCGAGGCGTATTTCAGCAGTCAGCAGCGACATCCATGACAGGCTGCCGTCGATGCGTTTCAGCGCCAGCGCGGTCTGCCGGTGGTCATCCAGAACCTGCACATCGGAGAGCCTGAGCCGCGGCATGAATCCTCGCCACTCACCCTGTATCTTTCCGATCGTTACCGGACTTCCTATCGCTGCCGACAACGAGTAAGTGATGCTGTCATGATATTGCTCTATATTCGGCAACAACCAGTAGCGCAGCGCCATGATCGAAAATGCGACCAGAATCGCGGCAACCGTCGACGCAACAACAATAAGACGCGACAGCCAGTTCAAGCTGTACCAAAAAATGCGGACAGGAAGCGAGTTCAACATTAATTAACCCAGACGGCAAATGTGCCGGAAGACTGGCTAAAACCTATAATTGGACGACAATCAGTATTCTAACTTAATGAGCCCTAGAATATCGTGAACTCAACCACTTTGACCTTCCCCGATCTGCTGCAGAAAACCTTGCGCTGCAGCCGTTATGCCAAAAGAGCACTCGACACAGACCCGCAGTTGCTGAAATGGTTGCAGGAAAATTTCTCCGCGCCGTGCAGCAGCCAGGAAATGCAGGAACTGATGCTGCAATCCGGCATGAACCTGGACGATGAAACCGGGCTGGCACGCGCAATGCGCCGCTTGCGCAAGCTGGTGATGGTCAAGCTGATAATGCGGGACCTGAATGGCATGGCCGGGCTGGAAGAAGTCATGCAATCGATGACGTGGCTGGCCGAATTGTGCGTGCAGCGCGCGCATGCATGCCTGACGAGCGCTATGCAAGCACAGTTCGGGGCGCCGACTGACCATGCCGGGGCTGCAACGCAGGAATTGCTGGTCATTGCGATGGGCAAGCTCGGCGGCGGCGAACTGAATGTATCCTCCGATATCGACCTGATATTTGTATATCCGGAAGACGGCGAAACCACCGGCCCGCGCAGACTGGGCAATCATGAGTACTTTTCCCGGATGGGACGTCGACTGATCAGCATGATCAGCGAACATACTGCCGATGGTTATGTGTTCAGGGTCGACATGCGCTTGCGCCCATATGGCGAGAGCGGACCGCTGGTGGCAAGCTTTGCCGCCCTTGAGGAATATCTGGTCAGCCAGGGCCGCGAATGGGAAAGATACGCGTGGATCAAGGCGCGAGTGATTTCGCCTGCCCAGGATCCGCTGCGTCCGAGTCGGCAGGCAGCCGAATTGTCCCGTCTGGTGCGACCCTTCATATACCGGAAATACCTGGACTACGGCGCGATTGATTCGATGCGCAAATTGCATGCACAGATCAGCCAGGAAGTGCAGCGGCGCAACCGGCTCAACAACATCAAGCTCGGCCCGGGAGGCATACGCGAGATCGAATTCATCGCACAGGTGTTCCAGCTGATACGCGGCGGCGGCGATGCGCGTCTGCGTATCCGCCCGACCCGCAGAGTGCTGCAGCAGATCGGTGAGAACGCGCAGATGTCATTGCAGGAAGTGGCCGCACTGGATGCGGCCTATGTATTCCTGCGCAACCTGGAACACCGCCTGCAGTATCTGGACGATCAGCAAACCCAGGAGTTGCCGGGAGCTCCGGAAGACCGCGAAATTATCGCCTACGGAATGGGTTACGCTGATTACGCCGCATTCATGAATGAGCTTGATCGCCATCGCAAACTGGTCAGCCGGCAGTTCGAACAGATTTTCGGTGCACAACAACTGCTGCAATCCAGTGCACCTTTGATCGACCATGCTGCAAAGTCACAGGATGCGTCAGGCTTGCAGCACGGCATGCCGCTGTGGCACGAAGGAATCACTGCCGAGGACCTGACAGCGGCGCTGGCGAATCTGGGCTACCACGATATGCAGAACAGCTCGCAGCGCCTGCTGCAATTGCGCCGCAGCGGGCGCTATCTGCATCTGCCCGAATTGAGCAGGCAGAGGCTGGACCGGCTGATCCCGCAATTCATTGCGTTGAGCGCGCAGCACAGCGACCCAGATGCGACGCTCTCCAGATTGCTGAATTTTCTCGAAGGCATCAGCGGCCGCGCCTCATATCTCGCGTTTCTGGCCGAATATCCGCAGGCCCTGCAGCGCTTGACCCGGCTCATCGCCGCAAGCAGCTGGGCCAGCGAGTACCTGACCATGCACCCTGCGCTGCTGGATGAATTGCTGGATGCCCGCGAAATATACCAGCCGCCGCTGTGGCAGCAGATCGATCGGGAACTGCAAACCCGGCTGGAAGACAATGTGGACGATGCGGAACGGCAGCTGGACGTGCTGCGCCACACGCAGCAGGAACAGACCTTCCACCTGCTGGCGATGGACCTGCAGGGGTTGCTCCCGCTGGAAATGCTCAGCGACCACCTGAGCGAACTGGCCGACCTGATGCTGCGCCATGTACTGAAACTGTGCTGGGCGACACTGCGCAATCGTCATCGCGAAGAACCCGCATTCGCGATCATCGCTTATGGCAAGCTGGGCGGGCGGGAGCTGGGCTACGCGTCGGATCTCGATCTGATCTTCCTGTATGACGACGATCATCCGGATGCGCAGCAAAATTATGCGCGGCTGGCGCAGCGCATCAACACGATGCTGAGCAGCTACACTTCATCGGGACGGCTGTACGAAACCGATTTGCGGCTGCGCCCGGACGGCGCCAGCGGCATGCTGGTGAGCACAACCGCGGCTTTCGCCGAATACCAGCAGAAACATGCCTGGGTCTGGGAGCACCAGGCTTTGACGCGCGCCCGTTTCAGTGCAGGAGATAATCAAGTCGGAAGAATATTCGAACAGATACGCAAGCAAGTGCTTTGCAAGCCGCGCGACCTGGTGGCGCTGCGGAAGGACATTCTGGCGATGCGCCAGAAAATGCACGAAGGTCATCCCAATCAAAGCGGCCTGTTCGACATCAAGCATGACAGCGGCGGCATGGTGGATATCGAATTCATGGTGCAATATCTGGTGCTTGCCCATGCTCATGAGCATCCGCAGCTATGCGCCAATGCCGGTAATCTGGCATTGCTCAAACTTGCGGGGGAACTCGGTCTGATCCCGGATGAACTGGCCGAACAGGTCCGCCTGCTGTACCGCGAGTTGCGCCAGATTCAGCACCGCATGCGGCTCAACAGCAATTCGCCGTGCCGTGTCGAACAGGACAGGATTGATACCCGCGCTAGCGGAATATTATGGGAAAGGCTATTTGGCAGTACCGGCAGAGGCAGCGGCGCCGAACTTGCCTGAAACAATATGGCGGCCAGAGGCTTCACCGTCCTTGCGCGCGACCAGCCGATACATGACCATATCGCCCTTGCCCTTGACGGTTATCGTGGCCGGCGGCTCGAAATCATAGTCAAAGCGGATGCGGTTGTACGTTGTCTTGTCAACCTGGATCACGCCCTCGATCGCCTCATCGGTGAGCCTGCTGGCAACGTTCACCGTGTCTCCCCACAAGTCATAGATGAAACGTTTGGTGCCGATCACGCCGGCAACTACCGGACCGGTGGCGATGCCGGAGTGTATATTCAGCTTGAATGGAGAGAGTTCGGGATGCGTGACCACATAATCGCGCATTTCCAGAGCCAGATTCGCAATGTTGGTCGTGTAATTTGAATTTGTCTGATTCAGGCCGCCCACCGCCATGTAGGCATCACCGATCGTCTTGATTTTTTCCAGCCCGTATTTTTCGCACATCTGGTCAAAGCCGGAAAATATCGTATTCAGAAGACTGACCATCTGCTCCGGTGAAAGCGATTCGGTCAACTGGGTGAAATTCACCAGATCGGCAAACATCACCGTCACATCTGCATGACCGTCAGCAATCAGGCCCTGATGCTCATCCTTGAGCCTGGTTGCAATGCTGCTCGGCAGCACGTTCAGCAGCACGCGCTCCGATTTCTTCTGCTCTTCGGCGAGCAGTTGGTGCTGCTCATCGAGCTGTCTATTGGTCTTTTCCATCGCAACAACAAAGTGGCGGACCAGGAAGTAGATGATGGAAGACATCGCTGCAAAATTTAGCGCAAAGAAAAAACCGATGGTTTTCATTGCAACACCGCTGTTTTCACCGTTGCCGAGGTAGAAATCGAAGCCGCCTGATATGACCGTCATCACCATGTACGCGAAGAACCAGGGGATCGAATCCCGCCAGCCAGAAACAACCAGCGCACCGATCGGAGCAAGCAGCGCCCATAGCATCACGCCGCTGGACGTCACTGCACTGCCTATGCTCCATTGCATGATGAATGGTACAAACAGAAAAAGGCTGAGCTGGATGAATCGGAATACTTCGAAATTCTTGGTCTTTGAAAAATATACCAGCGAGGCAACCGAAATCAGCTGGTAGGCCAGCGGGACATTGGTTGAAAAATGTATTCCCATTGCCCAATAGATCGCCAGCCACAGCACTACTGCAAGATTCATGAAGGCACAGGCGAAGATGAGCAAATCCCGGTGCAACTTCTCCTCTTGCTCGTATGGCTTTGATTCGCTGGCTGAGGGGTTAATTCGCATGATTTAAATGTTTGGAAACAATATCCGTTTTTTGAGGCGTTGGCCATATTTCACGATATGATGTAATCATAACCGAATTAACCGCCCAGAAATCAAGTCAGCGATGCCTAATTTTAATTTTCGCAGCTTCATAAGTCTGCGGGAAAAGGCTAAAATGCGCGCTTCGAAAATTGCCTAATCTTAAAGGGAACACCATTATGTCGATGTCCGACCGCGACGGATTTATCTGGTACGACGGCAAGCTTGTGCCATGGCGCGATGCCACAACCCACGTGCTGACCCATACACTCCACTACGGCATGGGCGTATTTGAGGGCTTGCGCGCGTACAAGGCCGCCCAGGGCACCGCAATTTTCCGTCTCAAGGAACATACCGACCGACTGTTCAATTCCGCGCACATATTCCAGATGAAGTTGCCATTTGACAGGGAAACCATCAGCGAGGCGCAGCTCGAGGTGGTGCGCGCCAACAAACTGGAATCCTGCTACATCCGCCCGATCTGCTTTTATGGCTCGGAGGGGATGGGAATTTCGGCCAAGACCATTTCCACACACGTTGCGATCGCGGCCTGGCCATGGGGCGCCTACCTTGGCGATGACGGCATGCAGAAGGGAATCCGCGTAAAGACTTCCAGTTTCACCCGCCATCACGTCAATGTGAACATGTGCCGGGCCAAGTCTGTTACGACCTATACCAATTCGATACTCGCCCACCAGGAAGCCGACAACGACAATTATGACGAGGCGCTGTTGCTGGACGTGGACGGCTACGTTGCCGAAGGTGCGGGCGAGAACATTTTCATCGTGAAAAAAGGCCGGCTGTTCACGCCCGACCTGACCGCCTGCCTGGAGGGCATCACGCGCGATTCAATCTTCACGCTGGCCGGGGAAATGGGGATCGAAATCGTTGAGAAGCGCATCACCCGGGATGAAGTGTATTGCGCCGATGAAGCCTTTTTCACCGGCACCGCTGCCGAGGTAACGCCAATCCGCGAACTCGACCGACGCACCATCGGCTCAGGTTCGCGCGGTCCGATTACCGCCCGCCTGCAACAGGCATTCTTCGACTGCGTCGCGGGCAAGCACCCGCAGCACACCGGCTGGCTGAGCTATATTTAACATGGCATTTGGAGAGTTATCTTGAACAAACAGGACATCAACCAGCGTTATATCGAAGTCACCGCGAAAGATCTGCCACTAGCCTGCCCGATGCCGAACATGAATGTATGGAACGCACATCCCAAAGTGATGATCCCGCTGGATCATGGCGGTGAAGCACGCTGCCCGTATTGCGGTACCTTGTATAAATTTACGGGCGAACTCCCCAAAGCTCATCATTAAAAATCCGAGCCGGTTTGTCTCGCGCCGGCGCACATAACGAAAAATGAACAAAATCCTGATCATCGGTCCGAGCTGGGTGGGTGACGCCATGTTGATGCAACCCATGCTGCGGCGGCTGCGGCAACGTCATCCGGAATGCCGGATCGATGTTCTGGCCCCGCCCTGGACAGCCGCACTGTTGGGTGCGATGCCCGAGGTTGACGAAGTCATCATCAATCCTTTTCCGCATGGCGAATTGAGGCTGGGCGCGCGGTACCGGCTGGGAAAGAAACTGCGCGAATCGCAATATGACCAGGCCATCGTACTGCCCAATTCGCTGAAATCGGCATTCGTGCCTTTTTTTGCCCAGATCCCGCTACGCACAGGATTTGTCGGGGAACTCCGCTACGGCCTGCTCAACGATGCGCGCAAACTCAGCAAAAAGCGCCTGCCGCTGATGGTGGAGCGATTTGCCCAACTTGCCGAAGACCGGGATGGCGCCATTCCACGCCCCCTGGCCAACCCCGGTCTGGAGGTTTCCGCAGCCCGGCGCGATGAGGTATTGCACAAGCTGGGGCTGGCAACGGATTTGCCCGTCGCAATATTCTGCCCAGGCGCCGAATACGGGCCCTCCAAGCGCTGGCCCATACCATATTTCGCTGAGATCGCTCAGCGCCTCCAGAAACATGGCTTTGCAATCTGGCTGATCGGATCCGCCAAGGACAGGGAAATTGCCGATAAAATCGTCGCCATGGGAAATCCCGCATCCCGCAATCTGTGCGGCAGCACCGATCTGGCCGATGCAATTGCTTTGTTGTCCTGCGCAGAACTGGTCATCAGCAATGATTCCGGTCTGATGCACATTGCTGCCGCGCTGAATCGCCCGATGCTGGCGCTGTTCGGCTCCAGCAGCCCGCAATTCACCCCCCCGCTTTCGCCCAAAGCCGAGGTCGTCAAACTCGATCTCAAATGCAGTCCCTGCTACAAGCGTGAGTGTCCGCTCGGGCACTTCAACTGCATGATGCAGCTCACTCCGGATCTGGTCTGGAACAAGATTGAGCAAATGTAACGCCCGGGAATCCGGAAAAATTTCATGCTGAATAACCTACCCAAAGAAATTTTCAAGGCATACGATATCCGTGGCATCGTCGGCAGGACGCTGACACCGGAGGTGGTTGAAGCCATAGGACATGCGATCGGCTCCGAGGCGCGCGCGCGCGAACAGAAAGCCGTCGCAATCGGTCGCGACGGCAGACTGTCCGGACCAGAACTGATCGCCGCGCTGGCCAGCGGAATACGGAAAAGCGGCATCGACGTGATCGACGTCGGCTGCGTACCCACACCGATGGTGTATTTCGCCGCTTATCATTTGCAGACCAACTGTGCGGTGATGCTGACCGGCAGTCACAACCCGCCCGATTACAACGGGCTGAAAATGGTGCTGGCGGGAGAAACACTGTCTGGAGAAACCATACAGCAATTGCGCGCCCGCATAGAGGAGAACAGGCTGACGCACGGCAACGGCAGTTATACCAAACGCAACATCAACGTGGATTATGTCAAACGTATTGTCTCCGACATCAGACTGGCAAGACCAATGCACATCACCGTGGATTGCGGCAACGGCGTGGCCGGGGCCTATGTCGCGAACCTGTATCGCGAACTCGGTTGCATCGTCGATGAAATGTACTGCGATGTCGACGGGCACTTCCCGAATCACCATCCCGACCCTTCACAACCCGAGAATCTCGCCGACCTGATCACCGCTCTGCGCAGCAACGGCAGCGAACTGGGCCTAGCGTTCGACGGTGACGGCGATCGGCTCGGTGTGGTAACCCGGGACGGCAATATCATTTACCCGGACCGGCAGCTGATGCTGTTCGCCGCCGATGTGCTAAGCCGCAACCCCGGCGCAGAAATCATTTTCGACATCAAGTCGACGCGCAACCTGTTCGACTGGATACGCAAACACGGAGGCAAACCGACGCTATGGAAAACGGGGCATTCGCTGGTCAAAGCCAAAATGCGCGAAACCGGTGCACTGCTGGCCGGCGAGATGAGCGGCCATGTGTTTTTCAAGGAGCGCTGGTATGGTTTTGACGACGGACTTTACAGCGGGGCCCGTCTGCTCGAAATCCTGAGCAGGGTGCAGAATCCCAGCGCGTTGCTGAATTCATTGCCTGATGCGGTATGCACACCGGAGCTGCACATACACACCGCCGAAGGGGAGAACCACGCGCTGATTGAAAAGCTGCAGCAGACCGCCAGATTTTCCGGTGCAAAGGAAATCATCACGCTGGACGGGCTGCGCGTCGAATACGCGGACGGCTTTGGACTGGCGCGTCCGAGCAACACCACGCCGGTGATCGTGCTGCGTTTCGAAGCGGATAGCACGGATGCGTTGCAGCGCATCCAGGACGACTTCCGCAAGTTGTTCCTGCAAGCCGCACCGCACCTGAAATTGCCGTTCTAGCTGCTAGCTGGCAGGACGCTCAGTCTTGCTCCGCTGCGCCATCCGTCGAGGAGAAAGTCGGTTTGTGCTGCGGCTGTATCCAGTGTGTCAGACGCTGCTGGAATATTTCGGCATAACCCGCAACGTCACCTGGCTTAGCCACGAATGTGTTCGCGCCGGCCTTGTAGCTCATCAGCACTTCATCCTGGGAATATTCGGCAGAAAATACCACGACAGGAATTTCGCTGGTAACGGCAAGACTGCGCATTTTTCGCAGTACAGCCAGCCCGTCGAGTTTCGGCAATTTCAAATCCAGCAGGATGATCTGAGGCATTTGCTGCTGGTTTTTCGCGCCGGCTTCAAACCAGTCCAGCACGGCATCGCCGCCGTCCACTGCTGCAAGATCAACCTCGGGGCAGGCAGCCGCCGCGGCCAGGCGAGCAAACTCAATCTGAGCCACTTCGACATCAACCAGCAACACGCTGCAACGGCCTGTGTCCACCACTATCGCCCCCCTGTATGTGAGACTTTCTCCAACCAGTATAAAGAAATCCGAAGCTGCAGCAGGCTGTTCAGGTTGCGCACCACCTGCGATTGTCATGTCTCCGATTCAGCTGCGTTACGGTGGCAATGTGACCGCACTTTACAGCAACTAGCCAGATTTATACTATAACTTGCCCTGCACCCAGGCAGGAACAGAAGCCAATGCCGCTGCCAGATGCTCCGGTTGCGTGCCGCCTGCCATGGCCATGTCCGGCCTTCCACCGCCCTTTCCGCCAACCTGCTGCGCCACCATGTTCACCACCTCGCCGGCCTTGATGCGGCTGGTGAGATCGGAAGTTACGCCGGCGATCAGGCTTACCTTGCCATCGGCCACCGCGGCCAGAACGATAGTGGCCGTCTTGAGCTTGTCCTTGAGCTTGTCCAGGGTTTCGCGCAGTACCGCCGCATCAGCTCCCTCCAGCCGGGCGGATAGCACCTTGATACCGCTGCAATCGATCGCCTGGCCAACCAGGTCTTCACCCTGTGCGCTGGCGAGTTTCGATTTCAGTCTGGCCAGTTCCCTTTCCAGTGTTCTGGCATTGTCCAGGATCTGCTGAATGCGCACTGCTGCTTCGTGCGGCTGGGCCTTCAGCGCGTTGGCAACCTGCTGCAATTGGTGCTCCTGCTGTTGCACGTACGCCAGTGCTCCTTCGCCGGTCATTGCTTCGACTCGCCTGATTCCTGCGGCAACGCCACTCTCGGCTACGATTTTGAATAGCCCGATGTCGCCGGTGCGACTGACATGCGTACCGCCGCACAGTTCGCACGAAGAACCAATGTCCAGCACGCGCACCACGTCGCCGTACTTCTCGCCAAACAGCATCATCGCGCCGGATTTCTGCGCTTCCTCTATGGGCATCACGCGCGCATGCGTTTCGGCATTTGCAAGGATTTCCCGATTCACGATGTCTTCGACACGGCGTATTTCTGCATCGCTCATCGGCTGAGTATGCACGAAGTCGAAGCGCGTCTTGTCCGGATCTACCAGCGAGCCCTTTTGCTGCACATGGCTGCCCAACACCTCGCGCAGTGCCTTGTGCATCAGGTGAGTGACCGAGTGGTTGCGTTCGGTGCGCGCCCGCGCATTGATGTCAACACGTGCAGTGACACCATTGCCGACCTCCAGCTTGCCGGTCTTGACCACGCCGTAATGCCCGAACACCGTCGCCTGTATTTTCTGCGTGTCCTCAACCGCGAAGATACCGTGCGCGCTGCGCAGCTCGCCGCGATCGCCGACCTGGCCGCCGGATTCGGCATAGAACGGCGTGTCGTCCAGCACCACCACGCCCAGCTCACCTTCATTCAGTTCATTGACCGACACGCCGTCCCGGTACAGAGCCAGCACGCTGGCCTTGCCTTCAAGCATCTCATAGCCGTGGAATGCGGTTGCCGGACCGGCATATTCCAGATTCACCGCCATCTTGAACTTGCCTGCTGCGCGCGCAAGTTGCTTCTGCTGTTCCATCGCCGCCTCGAATGACACGGTATCAACCGCTATGCCGTGTTCGCGGCATACATCCTGGGTCAGATCAAGCGGAAAGCCGAAGGTATCATGCAGCTTGAAGGCGGTCACGCCGTTGAAAATCGTGCTGCCCAGCTTTTTCATTTCGGACAGGTCAGTCTCGAGTATCGCCATGCCGTGCTCGATCGTCGCAAAAAAGCGCTCCTCTTCCTGCCTGAGGATTTCCATAACACGCACTTGTTCCTTGGCCAGCTCCGGAAAAGCCACCCCCATTTCGGCGACCAGATCCGGTACCAGCCGGTGAAAGAACGGCGCGCGGGCATTCAATTTGTAGCCATGGCGGATTGCGCGGCGAATTATGCGGCGCAGCACATAGCCGCGCCCTTCGTTGCCGGGAATCACTCCGTCCGCGATCAGGAAGGCACAGGCGCGGATATGGTCTGCCAGCACCTTGAGCGAATTGTTGGTCAGGTCGTTGGATTTTGTTTCGCGGGCAGCGGCGCAGATCAGCGACTGAAACAGGTCAATATCGTAATTGCTATGCACATGCTGCAATACCGCTGAAATGCGCTCCAGCCCCATGCCGGTATCTACCGACGGCTTGGGCAACGGATGCATCACACCTTGCTCGTCGCGGTTGAACTGCATGAATACGTTGTTCCATATCTCGATGTAGCGGTCGCCGTCCTCGTCGGGAGAACCCGGGGGTCCGCCCCAGATCTCCGGCCCGTGATCGTAGAATATTTCGGTGCACGGTCCGCACGGGCCGGTATCGCCCATCATCCAGAAGTTGTCGGACGCATAGCGTGTTCCCTTGTTGTCACCAATGCGGATGACACGATCGGCCGGAAGACCGATTTCTTTGGTCCAGATATCGTATGCTTCGTCATCCTCGTCATACACCGTGACCCACAGCTTGTCGTTGGGCAGCCGGTAAACAACCGTCAGCAATTCCCATGCATAGCGGATCGCATCCTGCTTGAAATAATCGCCGAAACTGAAGTTGCCCAGCATCTCGAAAAAGGTATGGTGGCGTGCGGTGTAACCGACGTTTTCCAGATCATTGTGCTTGCCGCCCGCGCGCACGCATTTTTGCGACGAGACTGCACGGCTATATGGGCGCTTGTCGAATCCGAGGAACACGTCCTTGAACTGGTTCATTCCGGCATTGGTGAACAACAGCGTGGGGTCTTCGTGCGGAACCAGCGAACTGGACGGCACGATGGTGTGCCCCTTGGAGGCAAAGAAGTCCAGGAATTTCTGGCGAATCTCACTGCTTTTCATGTTTTGCATCCATTGCTGATATCGTTGTATTTTGCGACTGTGGGGGTCTGTCCAGTATGCCGGGACAGGCGCTCCGGACAAGGTTCGCATCATACCATTCTCCCGCCGCCACAACCGATCAGCGCAGCACTTCCCATTTCTCGATATCGCCGGCCACAACGCTGAACAACGGGTGCGGTTCCGGTTCGTTCACCGTAATGATGCGCTGGAATGCTTCAGGATCGCGCTGCTTCAGCTTAACGCGCAGATGTTCCAACTCGTAGTTGAGCTGCCCCCGCGTAACAGGGATGATTGCCCCCTCGGCACTGCGTCCGATCTTTTCTGAATCGAATCGGTATCCGCGCCGTACGGCTTCGCGCTGCACCTCAGCCAGATATGCAGCGATTGTACCCTGCGCATCAGGATGCTCGCGAAAGCGCGAAAGCTGCGGATGATGGCGATAACCGCGGGTCAAGCCGGCGAGCACTTTCTGCGCGAGCAACCCTTCCCGCCACAGCGCAACCAGCCCCCTGGCATCGAGATAGTGCGGATGGAGCGACCACAGCCTCATTCAGACAGAACTCGATAGACGGTTGTTCCGGCCTGTGATGCAACAAGGCCGGTCATCCGGCCGCATTGGCGATACCTGGCCGGACGATTTGCCCGGTGCGTGATGGGTGTTTGCTGGTTTAATTGGAGACATCCTCACCGTCCGGAGCTTGCCGCAGCACCTGGAATATCACATCGAGAGCAAACCCCCGTGATTGCAGGAAGCGCATTTGCCTGGCCTTTTCCTTCGCACCCTGCGGCAGCACACCAAACCTTCTTTGCCATACCTGCTGAGCCGTCTCCAGTTCGGTTTCTTTCAGCTGCGGCAGCGCTGCGCCGATCAAATCCTCGGCGATGCCTCGCTGGCGCAGTTCATGGGTGATCCGCTGCAGGCCGAAGCGGTTGCGTTTGGCATGCAGCAGCTGGCTGACAGCACGCGCATCGGACAACCAGCCGCGCTCGGTCAGATCGTCCAGCAACGCGTCAAGGCTTTCGGGAACAGCCTGTTCAAAATCCGTGTCTGCCTGAACATGCGGCAATAGTTTCCCGCGCAATTCGGCACGGCTGTATTCGCGCCGGGCCAGGTACTTCAGCGCCCGTGCGCGCAAATTTAAAGATGCACCTTTTGATCCAGATTTCATTCCAGCTGCTGCGTTGCTAAAAAATTTTCTTGCCTGCATATAAACCATATGCGGCACTGTGAAAATTTATTTGCACCTTGCATCTGGACAAACTCTGAAACCCTCGATGCATCTTTACCCTCAGGCCTTTTCCTCAACGGTCTTGCCCGCTTTCGCCGCAGCCTTTTCTCCGGCCTTGTCGGAGGCTTTGGCAGCCGGTTTTTCTACCGGCTCGATCAGCGCTACACCGACCGCTTCGCGTATCCTGTTTTCGATTTCGTGCGCGATATCAGGGTTCTCGCGCAGATATTCTCGCGCATTGTCCTTGCCCTGCCCGATCTTGCTGCCCTTGTATGCATACCAGGCCCCGGACTTCTCGATCAATTTGTGCTGCACGCCCAGATCGATGATTTCACCTTCGCGTGAAATGCCCTCGCCGTACAGGATGTCGAATATTGCCTCGCGGAATGGCGGGGCGACCTTGTTCTTCACAATCTTGACGCGAGTCTCGTTGCCGATAACCTCGTCGCCCTTCTTGATCGCGCCGATGCGGCGGATATCCAGACGCACCGAGGCGTAGAACTTGAGCGCGTTGCCGCCGGTGGTGGTTTCCGGATTGCCGAACATCACGCCGATCTTCATCCGGATCTGGTTGATGAAGATCACCAGCGTGTTGGAGCGGTTGATGTTGCCGGTCAGCTTGCGCAGCGCCTGTGACATCAGCCGCGCATGCAGGCCCATTTGCGAATCGCCCATCTCGCCCTCAATCTCGGACTTCGGCGTCAATGCGGCGACCGAGTCGATCACCACCACGTCCACCGAGGCGGAACGCACCAGCATGTCGGTAATTTCCAGCGCCTGTTCGCCGTTGTCAGGCTGGGAGATCAACAGGTCTTCGACCTTGACGCCGAGTTTCTGCGCGTACTGCGGATCGAGCGCGTGTTCCGCATCGATGAACGCCGCGGTGCCGCCCAGCTTCTGCATTTCGGCGATGATCTGCAAGGTCAGCGTGGTCTTGCCGGACGACTCCGGACCGTAAATTTCAACGACGCGTCCGCGCGGCACGCCGCCCACTCCAAGCGCGATGTCCAGCCCCAGCGAGCCGGTGGATACGACCTGGATGTCGCGCGCCACATCATGTTCGCCGAGGCGCATGATCGAACCTTTGCCGAATTGTTTCTCGATCTGTCCCAGTGCTGCTGCCAGCGCCTTTGTTTTGTTGTCGTCCATTTTCATTTCCTTTCAAAATTCGATGCCGGATTGTGGCACAACATTCCGCATTTGTACAGAACGTTCGTTCTGTTTGTTTGATCAGGCAATTTCGGTTCTTTTATCAAGCAGATCAAGCACTCCTTGCAAGGCAATATCCACAGCCTGGCTGCGAACTTCGGCACGATTTCCATCCAGTTTCAAGCGCTGCGCGCGTATTTCGCCGTCCTTCAATCCCCAGGCAAACCATACCGTGCCAACCGGCTTATCCGCAGTGCCCCCGCCCGGGCCGGCGATGCCGCTGACCGCCAGCGCGACTTGTGCCAAACTGCGCTGCAGCGCGCCCGCAACCATTTCGCGAACCGTCATCTCCGATACCGCGCCGTGCTGAATAAGCGTGTTCTCGCGCACGCCCAGCAACTGCTGCTTGGACTGGTTTGAATAAGTCACGAAGCCGCGCTCGAACCAGGCCGAGCTGCCAGCCACCTCGGTAATCGCGTGGGCGATGCCTCCCCCGGTGCAGGATTCCGCAGTAGCCAGCATCAGGCCATGCGATTTGAGCGCTTCCCCGACTTTCGCGGCAAGACTGTTCATTTACAAATTCCATTAACCACACAGAGAATTCCAATTGCATCCCCAGTCTCACTCTGTGATCTCTGTGGCTGCATTGCTTTCACTTCAGTTGCCCATACCGCGTGCAAGATCGTTCTGTATATCCACGACTGCTTCCAGGCCGACCGCGATGCGGATCAGGCCCTCGGTAATGCCTGCCGCCGCGCGGGCCTCCGGGGTGATGCGCGCATGGGTGGTGCTGGCCGGATGAGTGATCGTGGTCTTGGTGTCGCCAAGATTCGCGGTAATGGACAGCAGCCGGGTGTTGTCGATGATGCGCCAGGCAGCATCCTTGCCGCCCTTGACCTCGAACGACACGATACCGCCGCCGGTTTTCTGCTGGCGCATCGCCAGTTCGTGTTGCGGATGCGATGGAAGGCCCGGATAGAAGACCCTGGACACATTAGCCTGTGCTTCCAGCCAGCGTGCCAGTTCGAGCGCGTTCGCGCTGTGCGCGTCCATGCGCAGCTTGAGCGTCTCCAAACCCTTCAGAAACACCCAGGCGTTGAACGGGCTCATGGTCGGGCCGGCAGTGCGCAGGAACCCGTAAACGCTTTCCATGTTCTTCCTGCTGCCCAGCACAGCACCGCCGAGCACCCGCCCCTGACCGTCGATGTACTTGGTCGCTGAATGGATCACGATATCCGCGCCCAGCAGCAGCGGACGCTGCAGTATCGGCGTGCAGAAACAGTTGTCCACCGCGAGCAGCGCACCGCAACTCCTTGCGATTGCCGCAATAGCGCCGATATCGGAAATCTCGGTGAGCGGGTTAGACGGCGTCTCCAGGAAAAACAGTTTCGTTTCCGGCCGCACGGCGGCTTTCCACTCGGCAACATCGGTGGCAGACACGTAGGATGTTTCGACGCCGAATTTTCGGATCACGTTGTTGAACAGGTTCACCGTGGAGCCGAACAGGCTGCGCGAAGCAACGACATGGTCGCCGGCCTTCAGAACGCCCATCACGCAGGCCAGTATCGCAGACATGCCTGATGCGGTCGCCACGCACTGCTCTGCCCCTTCCAGCGCGGCGAGCCGTTCCTCGAACATCGTCACGGTCGGGTTGGTGAAGCGCGAATAGATATTCCCGGGCTGTTCGCCGATGAAGCGCGCGGCCGCCTGGGCGGCATTCTCGAACACGAAACTGGAAGTCAGAAACAATGCTTCGCTGTGTTCGCCAAACTGGCTGCGTGCAGTGCCGGCGTGCACTGCCAGCGTTTCCGGCTGGTAGGTTGATTCAGACATGTTGGCCTCTCAAAACAAAAAACCCGGATAGCTTGAGCTAAACCGGGTTCCCCACGCTTTAGCCGAATTTATTATGCGCCCGCAAGCTGATCCTCAAATCGGCGCAGGCTGAAAGGTATCACCCGGCTTCTGTTGTTGTCAAATTCGGCCCGGACTCACATCGAGGTTGAACTGACCGCGAGATTCAGCTCCAGCTGGTCGTCTTCGATTGGCGGATTGGCAGCCCCGCTGGCGCGCAGCGCTTCGACCCGGTTCAGGTAATCCGCGCTCACATCGCCGGTGATATAGACACCATCGAAGCAGGACGCATCGAAGCTGTTGATCTTGGGGTTGGCTTTGTGGACGGCCGCCTTCAGATCATCGAGGTCCTGGTAGATGAGCCGGTCGGCGCCAATCTCGCGGCAGATTTCATCGTCGCTGCGCCCGGTCGCGATCAGCTCCTGCGGGCTGGGCATGTCGATGCCGTACACATTCGGGAAGCGCACCGGCGGTGCCGCGGAAGCGAAATACACCTTGCGCGCACCGGCATCGCGCGCCATCTGGACGATCTCGCGGCTGGTAGTGCCGCGCACGATCGAGTCGTCGACCAGCAGCACGTTCTTGCCGTTGAATTCGACGCCGATCGCATTCAGTTTCTGACGCACCGATTTCTTGCGCATTGCCTGTCCTGGCATGATGAAGGTGCGCCCGATGTAGCGGTTCTTCACAAAACCCTCGCGAAACGGGATGTTGAGGCGGTTCGCCAGCTGCAACGCGCTGGGGCGGCTGGAATCCGGGATCGGGATCACCACGTCGATGTCGATCTCGCTCCAGCTGCGCAGGAGTTTGTCGGCCAGGTATTCGCCCATGTACAGGCGCGTCTCGTACACCGAGATGCCGTCGATCACCGAGTCTGGACGCGCCAGATAGACGTATTCGAAAATGCACGGGTTCAAGGTTGCCTTGTCGCTGCACTGCTTGCTTTGCAGATTACCGTCGAAATCGACGAACACCGCCTCGCCCGGTTTGATGTCGCGCAGAAATTTGAAACCCAGGGTATCGAGCGCGACGCTTTCCGATGCAACCAGGTACTCCGAACCGTTGGGGGTCTGGTTCACGCCTATCACCAGCGGGCGGATACCGTAGATATCGCGGAACGCGAGCAGACCGTAGCCCGCGATCATCGCGACGACTGCATAGGCGCCGCGGCAGCGCCGATGCACGCCGGACACCGCTGAAAAAATGGTTTGCGCATCGAGCCGGTATTGCCTGGAGTTGACCTGCAACTCATGGGCCAGCACATTCAGCAGCACTTCCGAATCGGAGTTGGTGTTGACATGGCGCAGGTCTTCCGCGAACAGCTGCTGCTTCAGTTCGTCCGCATTGGTCAGATTGCCGTTATGGCCGAGCATTATGCCGAACGGGGAATTCACATAGAACGGCTGCGCCTCGTTGTGGTCCACCGCGGATCCGGCAGTCGGGTAGCGCACGTGTGCGATCCCCGCATTGCCGAGCAGCGAACGCATATGCCTCGTGCGGAACACGTCGCGCACCAACCCGTTGTCCTTGTGCAGGTGGAAGGTATGTCCTTCCACGGTGGCGATTCCGGCCGCATCCTGGCCGCGATGCTGCAATACCTGCAAGCCGTCATACAACAGCTGGTTGGCCGGTGATTGCGAGATCAATCCGAGTAAGCCGCACATGGTTCTCTATCCCAATATATTAACTACGAGTCCGGTAATGGATGCGTTGCGCGATATTACCCGGCAGCCACGCTTTGGTCGGCAGTGCAATGGCTTCGAGCATAGACCCGGTCAACGAAGAGCGCCAGAAGTGCTGCTCTGGAACACGGGTCAATCCTGCCAGCCAGGACAGCACAAGCACAACAAATACACCGCGCATTATCCCGAACAAACCGCCCATTGCCCTGTCTGCCCAGTCGGGCCCGATCGCCTTCAGCAGCTTGGCGATCAACCTGGACACCACAGCCCACGCAATCAATGCAGCAATAAACACCAGCGCATAGGCGGCTGTGACACGCATCTCCTCCTGTGCGACCGGAATCAGCGGAGCGACGCTGGCGGCGGATAGCCTGCTCAGGATAATCGCAATCGGCCAGCCCAGCAGCGACAACACTTCATATATCAGGCCGCGCCACAGACCGAGAATCATTGAAAGCAGCAAGATCCCGATGACGACAAAATCAAGTCCGTTCATTTGTTGCTGATAACGACCGGATGCAGGCCGTGTTTTTCCAGCAATCTGGCGGCCTTCTCCGCCTTTGCGCGATCATGGTAAGGGCCGACTCGGACGCGTATATTGGCCCCGACTTTTTCGGTGTATACCTTGAAACCCCATTGCTTCAGTTTCTTGTACTCCTCCTGGGCAGTGTCCGCATTTGCGTATGCACCGACCTGCGCAACATACCCTGAACCTGCCGGAATGCTTTCTGCCGGCTTTTGCGGTGCCTGCTTTACCTTGGCCGGCTTCGCATTGTCAGGCTTCTTTTGTGAGTCCGGCTTGACCTTGTCCGGAGTGCTGGCAGGCGTCGAACCGGTTGCGGCGGGCGTATTGGCGGAAGAGGTTTGCGCCTGCGGGATCGAAACTTTGGGAACGAACGGGCCTGCATTATCCGGGGCGGGTATGCGCAGATCTATGTTGCTGCCGGTAGACTTCGGTTCGCTGTCCAGCACCATCGGCAACAGCACCACCACAGCCAGTGTGAGTGCGATTGCACCGATCAAACGGCGACGCGCCTTGCGCCTGAGATTCAGTTCATCTTCCGTCTGCTGTTTTGCCATGCTTTGCTCTCGCCTGTTTGATTACCTGCCTGGAATCGGACTATCCCTTTACCGCCATCACTTCCGCCACCGTATAGAACGATCCGAACGCCAGAATTCTATCATTTTCCCCTGCAGCGTTATAGGCATAACTCAGCGCATCGGGGATGTTTTTGCAGATTATGATCTCGCCGCGCACCCGGCTCTGTTCCAGCACGCACTCAAGCCGTTCCGGGCTTGTCCCGCGCGGCGTATCGAGCCCCCCCACCAGCCAGGTATCGATGTGGGGATCGAGTGCCTCCACCACTCCGCCAATATCCTTGTCCGCCAGCATCGAAAATACCGCCCAGGTATGAGGGCAAGGCGGCAAGGCAGCCAGGTTATTGGCCAGAACGCGCGCAGCATGGGGATTGTGCGCCACATCCAGGATCAGCGACGGCCTGCCGGGCACAATCTGGAAACGGCCCGCAAGTTGTACTTCGCCCAGTCCGCGCCGCACCGCTTCCATGCTGACCGGAAAGCGGTTCCTGATCGCATCCAGCGCGGCCAGCGCGGCGCTGGCATTGGCCAGCTGGTATGCGCCGCGCAGTGCGGGCCAGGGCAGCGCATTTCTCGAACCCGTCTTGCCGTGAAAATCCCACTGCCCCTGGTGCGGGGTAAAGCCGAAATCACGGCCCATGCACCACAGTTCCGCACCGACCTGTTGCGCATGGCTGCAGATTGCATGCGGCACGTCCTGGTCCGCGCAGATCGCTACGCGACCCTTGCGCATGATCCCCGCCTTCTCGAACGCGATCTGTTCACGGGTATCGCCAAGGTATTCGGTGTGGTCGATGTCAACGCTGGCGATCACCGCGCAGTCACTGTCGAACACGTTCACCGCATCCAGCCTGCCGCCCAGCCCGACTTCCAGGATCGCAATTTCCACCTTGTTGGCGATGAAAACATGCATTGCGGACAGCGTGCCGAATTCGAAGTAGGTCAGTGAAGTGTCACCGCGCGCCTGTTCAATCAGTTCGAACGACTTGCACAGTTCCGCATCGCCTGCCTGCTTTTTCTCAACGCGCACCCGCTCGTTGTATTCCAGCAGGTGCGGCGAGGTATAGCAACCGACACGATATCCGGCGGCGTGCAGGATGGATTCCAGCATCGCGCACACCGACCCTTTGCCGTTGGTCCCGCCGACCACGATGACCGGGAAATCGGGAGTCAGACTCAGCCGTTGCCTGACTTGTTCCACCCGCTCCAGGCCAAGTGCGATGGATTTCGGGTGCCGGGTTTCAAGATAGGCAAGCCAGCCTGGCAGGTTGCTGGGAATAGTCATAATTGATTGGCACGAGAGGCAAGACAACAACTGTTGAAAATTACACCAAGCGCCCTCAGCATGCGAATTGCTTAGAATCTGTACGGAATGATCCAGGCGCTGCTATGCGCCCTCAATCTCCGCCGCAGCAGACTGTTTGGTCAGCAGCGTGATCAGCGTCGCCAGTTGATGTTTCATTTCGCGCCTGTCGATGATCATGTCCACCGCGCCGTGCTCGAGCAGGAATTCCGCGCGCTGGAAGCCTTCCGGCAGGGTTTCGCGCACCGTCTGCTGGATCACCCTCGCACCGGCGAAGCCGATCAGCGCACCGGGTTCGGCGATCACCACATCGCCCACGAATGCAAAGCTCGCGGAAACGCCGCCCATGGTCGGGTCGGTCAGCACCGAAATGAACGGCAGCCGCTCCTGGCTCAGCTGCGTCAACGCGGCGCAGGTTTTCGCCATCTGCATCAGCGACAGCAGGCCTTCCTGCATTCGCGCACCTCCGCTTGCGCTGAAACAGATGAACGGGCATTTGTATTCCAGAGCGACCTGCACGCCGCGCACGAAACGTTCACCCACCACCGAACCCATCGAGCCTCCCATGAACGTGAATTCGAATGCGGCGGCAACCACCGGCTGCGCGTGGATGCTGCCCTGCATCACGACCAGCGCATCGTCCTCGTCGGTGCTTTTCTTTGCGGCAGCCAGACGTTCCGAATATTTTTTCTGGTCCTGAAACTTTAGAGTGTCCACAGGCAGCACTTCCGCGCCGATTTCGAAACGCCCCTCGCTGTCCAGCAGCAAATCCAGCCGGGTGCGCGCAGTAATGCGGTGGTGATGGTTGCACTTGGGACAAACGCTCTGGTTCTTTTCAAGATCGGAGTGATACAGAACTGCCTGACAGGACGGGCATTTTGTCCACAAGCCTTCCGGCACGTTCTTCTTCAGATCGCCTTCGCGGCGCTTTATCTTCGGCGGCAATAATTTCTGGAACCAGCTCATGGCAATTCTCCTTTAGGCTTGATCGACGGCCTGTCTCAATTCCCTGACCAGCCTGGTTACGCTGGCAACGACATTCTGGCTGGTCGAATTCTCGATTTCCTGCACGATGCGGCTGCCCACCACCACACCGTCGCACAGCTTCGCCACTTCCAGCGCGGTGGCTGCATCGCGGATGCCGAAACCTACTCCGATCGGCAGTTTGATATGCTCGCGCAACTGCGGAATCTTTTCGGCAATTGCGGAAAGATCCAGATTCCCCGCGCCGGTCACGCCCTTCAGCGACACATAATACACATAGCCGCGCGCCTGCTCCGCGACGCGCTCGATACGTGCATCGGTACTGGTCGGCGCTAGCAGGAAGATCGGGTCGATACCGTGTTTATCGAGATGTGCAAAAGACTCATGGCTTTCTTCCGGCGGAAAATCCACGGTCAGCACGCCGTCGACGCCGGCTTCGGCGCAGCGCTTTGCAAAGGGTTCCCAGCCCATCGCCTCGATCGGATTGCCATAGCCCATCAGCACGACGGGCGTGGCGGCATTGCTGCGGCGGAACTCGGCGACCATATCCAGCACATGGTGCAGGCCGACATGGTGTTTGAGGGCGCGCTCGGATGCGCGCTGTATGGTCGGGCCGTCCGCCATCGGGTCAGAGAACGGCACACCCAGCTCGATCACGTCAGACCCGGCCTCGACCAGCGCATGCATCAGCGGCACGGTCAGTTTGGGGTCCGGATCACCCGCGGTGAAAAACGGGATCAGGGCCTTGCGTTTATTTTGTTTGAGCTTGTCGAAAGTGGCTTGTATGCGCGACATGATGGTTCCTGAAATCCGCTAATCTAAAATTCGATACCCGACGCACGGGCAACCGTCGCCATATCCTTGTCGCCGCGCCCGGAAAGGTTCACCAGCACAACCTTGTCCTTGCCCATGGCCGGCGCAATCTTGGCGGCGTGCGCCAGCGCGTGGCTGGATTCCAGCGCCGGGATGATGCCTTCCATGCGGCACAGGTCATGGAATGCCCGCAAAGCCTCGTCGTCGTTGATTGCGACATATTCCGCGCGGCCGCTGTCCTTCAGCCAGCTGTGTTCCGGACCGACGCCGGGATAATCGAGACCCGCCGAGATCGAATGCGTCTCGATGATCTGGCCGTCCGCATCCTGCATAAGATAGGTCTTGTTGCCGTGCAGCACGCCAACCGGACTGTTGGTGGTCAGCGGCGCGGCATGCGAGCCGCTGGCAATACCGTGCCCGCCCGCTTCCACGCCGATCAGGGTCACGCCGGGCACATCGATGTAGGAATAAAATATACCCATCGCGTTGGAGCCGCCGCCGACGCAGGCGATCACCACATCCGGCTGGCTGCCGGCGATCTCGGGCATTTGCACCACGCATTCCTTGCCGACCACGGAATTGAAATCGCGCACCATCACCGGATAGGGATGCGGACCAGCCACGGTGCCGATGATGTAAAAAGTGTTCCCGATGTTGGTCACCCAGTCGCGCATCGCCTCGTTCAGCGCATCCTTGAGCGTCCTGGAGCCGCTTTCCACCGGCACCACGGTCGCACCAAGCAGCTTCATGCGATACACGTTCTGCGCCTGGCGCTTCACATCTTCGGAGCCCATGTACACCACACATTCCATGCCGTAGCGCGCCGCAACCGTTGCAGTCGCGACGCCGTGCTGGCCCGCGCCGGTCTCGGCGATCACTCGCGGCTTGCCCATTCGTTTGGCCAGCAAAGCCTGTCCGACGGTGTTGTTCACCTTGTGCGCGCCGGTATGGTTCAGGTCTTCGCGTTTCAGAAATATCTGCGCGCCGCCAAGCTGTTCGGACCAGCGCTTCGCATGGTAGATCGGGCTGGGGCGGCCGACGAAATGCTTGAGGTCGAAATTCAGTTCGGCAATGAATTCAGGGTCGCTGCGATATTTCTCATAGGCCTGGTTCAGCTCATCCAGCGCGCCCATCAGGGTTTCCGCAACGTAAATGCCGCCGTAAGGACCGAAGTGGCCGGTGCTATCTGGATAGTTGTACATCAGTTCTCTTGACCTCGTTGATGAATGCGGCAATTTTCGCCGCGTCCTTGATTCCCTTGCTGGTCTCTACACCACTAGACACGTCCACCGCGTAGGGCCGTACGCGTGCAACGGCCGCAGCGACATTTTCCGCATCAAGGCCGCCGGACAGGATAACCGGCAGCGGCAGGCTTTCCGGTATCAAGGACCAGTCGAAAGCGGTTCCGGTACCGCCCGGTATTCCCTGCACATGCGCATCCAGCAGCAACCCCCTCGCACTGCGAAAATCCTGCGCGCATTGTAGCAAATCCACCCCTGCACTGACGCGTATCGCCTTCAGAAAAGGATGCGAAAATTGCTCGCAATAAGCCGGTGTCTCGTCGCCGTGGAACTGCAGCAGGTCAAGCGGCACACTGGCCATTGCTTCGCGCACCAGGCCGGGTTCGGCATTGACGAACAGTCCGACGATCGACACGAATGGCGGTATCGCGGCAGCGAGCAATCTGGCCTGGGCTCTCGTGACGTGGCGCGGGCTGGGTTCATAGAACACCAGTCCGATCGCATCCGCACCGGCCTGCGCGGCAGCCAGTCCGTCTTCCACGCGCGTGATGCCGCAGATCTTGATTCGGGTCATGTGGGGATGCATCCAGCTCAAAGGGGGTGCATTGTAATGCATTACGTCTCCGGACCAAATCCGTGACATCGTTGATGAGCTATGGTCATTCGCTGTCGTCATATCCCATGCATCAGATATTGACTCCCCTGCTCAACAGGAATAGCTTGGGACCTGCCAACAAACCCGGCGCATCACTATTGTTCCTGAAACTGATGTTCCTGAAACCGACAATGGTCGATACAAAATGAACTCGCAAACCTTCCTGCTCCAGCTGCTCGGCATCCTGGTCGCGTCCCGGATCTTTGCGGAATTTGCAGTACGCCTGAAATTTCCTTCCGTAATCGGCGAACTGCTGGCCGGCGTGATGCTCGGCCCGAGCCTGCTGGGATGGATCGAACCGGCACAGACTTTCCGCCTGCTCGCCGAGATCGGCATCATCCTGCTGCTGTTCGAAGTCGGCCTGGAAACCGATGTGATGCAACTGGTGCGCGCCGGCGCAAAATCCTTTGCCGTGGCGATGAGCGGCTTCATCCTGCCCTTTATGCTGGGGTTTGTGCTGTGCTTCTGGGCGTTTGAACTGAAATTGATTGTTTCCCTGTTTGTTGCCGGCACAATCACCGCCACCAGCATCGGCATCACCCTGCGCGTGCTGTCAGATCTCAAACGCCAGCATGGCCATGAAGCTCAGGTGATTCTGGGTGCCGCAGTAATCGATGACATCCTCGGCATCCTGCTGCTCGCGCTGCTTTATGAATTCTCGGTCAGCGGCAATATCAACTTCACGGAAAGCGGGAAAGTGCTGCTGTTCGTGGTGCTGTTCTTTGCAATGGCGCCTGCCGCTGCAAAACTGATGTCTGCCATCATCCAGCACTTCGACAGCGCGAGTGATCTGCCCGGGCTCATTCCCACGTCCATCGTCTCGCTGGTGCTGTTTTTCGCGTGGCTGGCGCATGCCATCGGCGCACCGGAACTGCTGGGCGGTTTCGCCGCCGGCCTTGCCCTGTCGCGCCGATTCTTTCTTCCGTTCGGCCTGGCGATGCACAACAATCCTGCTTTCAACGAGATGGTCGCCAAACAGATGCTGCCGATCATCAACCTGTTCACGCCAATTTTCTTCGTTGTGGTTGGCCTGTCCCTCAACCTCAGACAGGTCGACTGGAACTCTCCCTTCGTTTACATCTTTGCGGGAAGCCTGTTTCTGGTCGCCGTTGCCGGGAAGATTGCAGGCCCGTTGTTTTTGCGCGAGCCTGCGCATGTGCGCTGGGCAGTCGGAATTTCGATGGTGCCGCGTGGCGAAGTCGGCCTGATATTTGCCGAACTTGGCCGCGTGAACGGAATTCTGGTCGATAATGTATACGCGGCGACGATCATCGTGATCGCGCTCACCACAATCTTGCCGCCATTTCTGCTCAGGACGATCTACACTCGTTACGGCGATCGTTTTGGAGAAACAGGCTAACCGACCGGGAAGCAGTCCTGATCCTAGGCGAGCTGCGGCAGCCCCCATTTTTCGTCGTAGGTGATCCGGCGCAAATATAGTCCATCAGGTGAAAAGGTAGGCGCGGCAAGACTTCGTTCCCGGCCATTCAGCACCTCGGCAAGCCAGTCCGGCGGATACTTACCCTTGCCAACATACACCAGGCAACCAACGATGTTGCGCACCATATGGTGCAGGAAGGCGTTGGCGCTCAGATCGAATATCAGCATTTCCCCCTGCCGCCGGATATCCAGCAGGTGAAGATTCTTGACCGGCGACCTGGCCTGGCATTGCACCGCACGGAATGCGCTGAAGTCATGTTCACCCAGCAGGCATTGCGCAGCGGCCTGCATCGGTGCCAGGTCCAGCGGTGCGTGATACCAGCCAACCTTGCCCGCCTGAATGGCCGGGCGCACCGCGCGGTTGACCAGCAGGTAGCGGTAACTGCGGCCGTGCGCCGAAAATCGCGCATGGAATTCATCCGGAACGGGATGCGCCCAGCGTACCGCAATACTGTCCGGCAGCAGCGCATTCACGCCGCGCACCCAGGCGGTCAGGGGACGTTCGACACGGGTATCAAAATGAACCACCTGTTCCAGCGCATGCACGCCGGTGTCGGTTCGTCCCGCCGCAATCACGGGAACCGGCTCCGCGCCATTCTGGCCGCCAGCAATCTGGTCACCCGAAATCTGGCCCAGTGCGCGTTGCAGCGTGTCCTGCACCGTCCTGCCGTCAGTCTGGCTCTGCCAGCCGAAGAATGGAGAACCGTCGTACTCGACCCCCAGTGCAATCCTCATCTGTATGTCCCGTATAACAGCAGCAGCGCAAAGCCGACCAGCAATCCGTCGCGGAATGCAAAACGATAAAGCTTGAGCTCCAGATGTTTGCCGGCGTCCCCGGGCGTTTCGAACAGACTGCGCAGGCTGTCCTGCCAGGTGCGGGTCTCGCGCACCATCGCGACTTCGGCATAATGAAGCGTCAATGCCAGCCGCACCGCAAAACGCTCCCGCGACACCCCGATCAACCGCAGCGGCGCGGATAAAGTGTACAGGCCGGCAATCAACTGCTGCCTGTGCAGCCTGTCCAGCAGTATCGCCAATCCGGCCAATGCGCACAGCAAACGGGCAAGCTGCAATACTCCGTCGTATAGCCCCTCCCGGCTGGGACTGAACATCCCGAGACCGTCCCAAAGAGACTGCCCCGGGGTGCTGTAGGCATAGACCAGCAGTAATGAAATCATGACCCAGCGGGTGCGTCGAAGCAACTGGCCGAGTTTACGGGCCGAATTCAACAAAGCAAACGCCAGAATCAGTGTTGCCGCAGGCAGGAGCATGACGGGCGCGAGCGATTGCAATATCGCGACCAGCAAACACCATGTCACGATCTGTGCTGCAGGATGAAAATTCATTCAGTTACCCCGCTTCAAAAGAAAACGGCAGCCCAGTCCTGAGCTGCCGTCACGAATTGAATGCATGATCAAGCGAGTTGTTCGATAATTGCCTGAGCGGATTCGCGTTGCTCGGCATTGCCCTCGCGCATGACTTCCTCGAGGATTTCGCGCGCTCCGCTGGCATCACCCATTTCCTGATAAGCCTTCGCCAGATCGAGTTTCGTTGCGACATCTTCCCAGTTCTCGCTTTTGCTTTCCGTGGTCGACGCGGACGGCTCGGCGACTTCGTCAAAGTTCAGGCTGATATCCGCAAAGCTGCTTGAAGCGGGTGTTGCGGCAGGCGCCGGTTTTTCGGCTGCCTCCTCGACCGGGAAGTCCAGTGTAAAGGCCAATCCGCCATCATCCGGCTCGGGAACCTCGGGCGCCGGCTTTGCTGGTTCCGGCTGCAAAGCGGAACTGTCCGGGGCTTCGAAAGCCAGGTCGTCGGAGCGTGCCGCCGTATTTTCCTGGCTGTCTTCTGCTGGCAGCGCAGGATTGGTGGATGTGATATCGAAATCCAGCCCGCTGCCGGCTCCTCCGGCAACCTCGGGCGAAAGGGTCTTGTCGGAAGTGACATCGAAATCCATTTCCGTCATCGTCGTCGCAAACCTGTCTTCATCCGACATGACCTGGGTCGCTTCTCCGTTGCCAAAAATGCTCTGCTCCAGAGAATTATCGGACAATTCCGATGGCGAACCCTGGTCGAAATCGAAATCGAGCGCAGAGCTTTGTGCCTTCGGCGCGCTTCCGGTTACAGCTTCGGGGTTGAATACCGGTACCTGTGCGGTTGCGCTGCCGGTATCTTCAATCGAACCTAATCCGCCACCATACATCGGATTGTTCGGTTCCAGTTTTCGGCCCATTTGAACCGCCTGCTGCCACGCGGCATCATCACCCGAATCCTGCAACTTGCGTGCATATTCAGTAAAGGTATTGGCATCCTTGCGGTTTGAGTAGATTCCCAGCAATTTAAGCAATATCTGGGAATTGCCCGGAGTATTCTGCAGCGCATCCTTGAGAATTTCTTCTGCCTGGACATCACGGCCGAAATTCAGGAACAAATCCGCTTCACTGATCGGATCGACTATATCCGATTGAGAGGGTTCGTTTGCCTGGCTCGTTACAGCAGGAATGGTAAAGTCACCGGTGTCAGGGGATGGCAAAACCGGTGATGCCATGCGGCCGGTAATCTCGCTGTCGTCTTCAGGCAGTTCGTCACCGAACTGCCTTACGGACTTTTTTCTTCGGAATACCATGTAGCCCAGAGCAGCCAATGCAAGCAACACAGCCGCACCAGCCTCCAGATAAAGCGGTTCTTCCAGGATCTGGTCCAGCAAGGACGGCTCGGGTTTGACCGTCTGCTTGACAACCGGCGCGGGTTTCGGCGCTGGTTTGGCTATCGGCAAAGGTTTGGCAGACGGAGCCGGCTTGGCGGCTGGCTTTTCAGTAACCGGCTTGACCGCATTGGCAGTCGCTACTTCGCTTGCCGCAGCCGGTGCCTTTGCCAGCGCTGCCGTTTCAACTTTCAATTTTTTCAGATGCTGAATGTCCTGGAGATTCTTTTCCAGCATCGCGGCACGTGACTGCTCTTCCTTCACCGCCTTTTCCTTGGCAATCGCATTTTCCTGGGCCGCATTGCTGCCAGCCTCCCCGGTAGTCGACTTGCCACCGGCTCCCGAGCCAATCTGATCCCCGGGCGCTTCGCCTCTGGAAAGTTTCAACACTTCTTTGGCGGATTCTTTGGCGACCGGCGCCATGTCGGCTACAGAACTGCTGATCTTGCCGGTTGCGACCTGCTCGGTAGCCTGGGTCTGTTTGCTAGGTGGAGCGGCGCTGGCAAGTTTCTGCCTGTATGCATTCCAGTCTGCTGCCTGCGCATGAATTTCCTTCCTCGCTTCGGCCTGCGTCACACTCGAATACTCTTCCTCGGTGGGCAACCGCAGAATCTTGCCGGCCTTGATACGGTTCATGTTTCTGCCGTCAAACTTGTTGGCATTCACGCGATACAGCGCGACCAGCATGCGATCCAGATCCATATCCGCAAGTTTGTATTTTTCGGCGATTTTATACATCGTGTCGCCGCGTTGAACCTCAAGCCATTCCTTGTTCGGTAATTCATCAACTTCCACAGCGGCAGCCTGCTGCGCCTGCTTCATCTTGGCTTGGGTTTCGACTTGTCCTGCGTGCTGAGCAGATGCCTCCTGTGACGTCGGCTGAATCTGGGTACCCCCGGTAGCCGCAGCGGCTTCCTGCACTCCAGGTGCGACAGCAGGCTCTTCAGTCACTGCAGATGTGGGTGATTCGGCCGCCGGCGCGCTAGGTGCCACGGCCTGTACATTAACGGGTGCGGGTTGCAGTGGTTGATAACCGGGAGGATCGAGCAGGAAGGTATATTCCCTGGTCAGTTTGCCGGCAGACCAGGTCAGTTCAACCAGCAGGCTTACGAACGGATCGTTGACCGGCTGCGCACTGCTCACATTGATGTATTGCTGGCCGTCTGCGCGGGTTTTAATTTCGAATTTGAACTTGTTGCCGTATGGATATTCCAGACCAGAATCCTTGTAGGCATCAGGTGAAGCGAGATGTACGGACAGGCTGTCTTTTTCTTTCTTGTCGATGTCGGACAACTGAATGTCGGCCTTGAGTGTTTGCCCCAAAGCAGATGCCACGTTGATTCCGCCCAGACTTACTGCGGAAGCGGTTGCGGACAGCATCAAAGCGGCAGCAATGCCAAACAGTTTCAGTATAGCCAGACGCCTGGTCAGCGGCGATTGCCAACCGAGACGCAGGGCCAATTGTTTCACCAGTGATTTGTGCACGCGATCACCCACACCATATTTTTTCTGCCATGGAATATAAAATAACATCATAGAGTTATCAGCACAAGCTAATAATATGCTTCGCATTATGGCTCAATTGATATATTTCGCAACCAAAATTTCTGCAATTTGCACGCTATTCAACGCCGCCCCTTTGCGCAAATTGTCACTCACCACCCACAGATTCAGGCCCATCGGATGGGAAATATCCTCGCGGATGCGCCCGACGTAAGTCGCGTCGTTTCCCGCCGCGTCGATCGGAGTCGGGTAGCCGCCCGGCTCGTGCTTGTCCATCACCACAACGCCGGGAGCCTTTTCCAGCAAGACTCTCGCGTCATCTGCAGTGATCTTTTTGCGGGTCTCGATATGCACCGCCTCGGCGTGGCCGTAGAATACCGGCACACGCACCGCGGTCGGATTGACCAGGATGGTTTCGTCCTCCATGATCTTGCGGGTCTCCCAGACCATCTTCATTTCTTCCTTGGTGTAGCCGTTCTCGAGGAACACGTCGATCTGTGGCAGCACATTGAAAGCGATGCGCTTCGGGTATACCTCCGTTTTGACATCCTTGTGATTGAACAGCGCGCGGGTCTGTTCCGCCAGTTCTTCGATCGCCTCCTTGCCGGTACCCGACACCGCCTGATAGGTCGCTACATTGATGCGCGCGATGCCGACCGCGTCCTTGATCGGTTTCAGCGCGACCAGCATCTGGATGGTAGAACAATTCGGGTTCGCGATGATGCCGCGATTCGTGTATTGCGCGATGGCATGCGGATTCACCTCCGGCACCACCAGCGGAATATCGCGGTCATAACGGAAGTGCGCAGTGTTGTCGATCACCACACAGCCGGCTGCAGCCGCAATCGGGGCGTACTTCTCGGAAACGCTTCCGCCGGCGGAGAACAAGCCGATCTGGGCCTTAGAAAAATCGAAATCATCCACGTCGATGACGGTCAGCTCCTCCCCTTTGAAGTTCACGGTTGAACCTGCGGAACGGCTGGAGGCCAGCGGATAAAGATTGCGCACCGGAAAATTGCGCTGTTCCAGTATCGACAGCATCGCTTCTCCGACCGCGCCGGTCGCGCCTAATATGCATACATCGTATTGCTTGGCCATGTTTTTTCTCTCTGAAATTGTTTGTTACAGCGCCGCGACGACCGCATCGCCCATTGCCGCGGTGCCGGTCTTGCGCTCGCCCGCTTCGGCAATATCCGCAGTACGCAAACCCTGTTGCAGCGTGCTGCGCACCGCATTTTCGATGCGCTGCGCGATGTCTTCGCGCGTGAAGGTGTAGCGCATCATCATCGCCACCGACAAAATCGTCGCAAGCGGATTGGCGATGTCCTTGCCGGCAATGTCCGGTGCCGAACCGTGGCAGGGCTCATACAGGCCCTTGTTGTTCGCATCCAGTGAAGCGGACGGCAACATGCCGATCGATCCGGTCAGCATCGACGCTTCGTCCGACAGGATGTCGCCGAATATATTTCCTGTCAGGATCACATCGAACTGCTTGGGTGCGCGTACCAGTTGCATCGCCGCGTTATCCACATACATGTGCGACAATTCGACAGCCGGATAGTCCTTCGCGACGTCGGTCACGATCTCGCGCCAGAACATGCTGGTGTCCAGCACGTTGGCCTTGTCCACCGAACACACCCTGCCCCGGCCAGTTTCTCCGGCGCGTTTCATCGCGATACGGAATCCGGCATGTGCGACGCGGCGAATCTCGGATTCGCTGTACAGCATGGTGTCGAAGCCCTGGCGCTCGCCATTGTCCAGTGTGCGTATTCCGCGCGGCTGTCCGAAATAGATGTCCCCGGTCAGTTCGCGCAGGATCATGATGTCCAGTCCGGACACCAGCTCCGGTTTCAGGCTGGATGCATTCACCAGTTCGGGATAAACCAGCGCCGGTCGCAGGTTGGCAAACAGCCCCATACTCTTGCGGATACGCAACAGACCCTGCTCCGGACGTTTTGGGCGGGGCAGCGTATCGTACTGGTAGCCGCCGACCGCGCCCAGCAGCACCGCGTCCGATGCCTTTGCGAGTTTTTCCGTCTCGGCCGGATACGGATCGCCCGATGCATCGTAGCCGGCGCCGCCAATATGGGCATACTCCAGCTCGATCTTCAATCCGTCACTGCGCAATGCCTCCAGCACCTTTGCCGCCTGAGCGACAATTTCCGGCCCTATGCCGTCACCCGGCAATACCGCGATTTTCATTTGCTTCCCCGTTCAGAATTGTCCATTGGCAGAATTGCACATCGATTACGCAAACAGCCACGGCTGTGCCGAGCGGTGTTTTTCCTCGTAAGACTTGATCTCGTCCACATGTTGCAAAGTCAAACCGATATCGTCCAGACCGTTCAACAAGCAATGCTTGCGAAATGCCTCGACTTCAAACTTGTACACCTTGCCATTTGGCGCGCTGATGGTTTGCTGTTCCAGATCGACAACCAGTTTGTAGCCCGGATTGGCGACCACTTCCGCGAACAACTCATCAACCTGCTCTGCTGTCAGGCGTATCGGCAGCAAGCCGTTCTTGAAACAGTTGTTGTAAAAGATATCGGCAAAGCTGCTCGCGATGATGACGCGGAAGCCGTAATCGTCCAGCGCCCAGGGCGCATGCTCGCGCGACGAACCACAGCCGAAATTTTCACGGGCAAGCAGAATCTGCGCACCCTGATAGCGCGGCTGGTTCAGCACGAAATCTGGATTGAGCGGACGGCCGGAATTGTCCATGCCCGGCTCGCCGTGATCCAGGTAGCGCCATTCATCGAACAGGTTGGGGCCGAAACCGGAACGCTTGATCGACTTCAGGAACTGTTTCGGAATGATCGCATCGGTGTCGACATTGGCCCTGTCCAGCGGCGCGACCAGCCCGTTCAGCACGCTAAATTTTTTCATTGCTATTCAGACGCCTTATCCTTTTGAGCCGCCTGTTCCAAAGCACTGCCGCCCTTTTGAAGATCCTTGCCCAGCCCTTCCATGGCATTGCATCCAGCCAGAAACAATACCGCCAATATCAAAGACACTGCTGCTTTCATCAATTGCTCCTTATCTAATTAACAGCACTAACATCAACAAAATGACCGGCAATCGCTGCAGCCGCAGCCATTTCCGGACTGACCAGATGAGTACGTCCGCCCTGCCCTTGCCGGCCCTCGAAGTTGCGGTTGGAAGTCGAGGCGCAGCGTTCGCCCGGGGAAAGTTTGTCGTCGTTCATCGCGAGACACATTGAACAGCCCGGCTCGCGCCATTCGAAGCCCGCCTCGATAAACACCTTGTCCAGCCCCTCCTGTTCGGCCTGCCGCTTCACCAGACCGGATCCGGGCACGACCATCGCCAGCTTCACGTTGCCCGCCACGTGTTTGCCGCGCGCGATCGTCGCGGCGGCGCGCAGATCCTCGATGCGCGAGTTGGTGCAGGAGCCGATGAACACCTTGTCGATCCTGATTTCAGAAATCGGCATATTCGCTTTCAGGTCCATGTACTTCAATGCGCGCTCGGCCGCTTCGCGCTTGACCGCATCGCTCATCGTCGCCGGATCGGGCACGCGTCCGTCCACCGCCACTACCATTTCCGGCGAGGTGCCCCAGGTCACCTGCGGCTTGATCTGCGCCGCGTCCAGACTGACCACTTTGTCGAACTGAGCACCTTCATCACTGTGCAAGGTTTGCCAATAGGCGGCCGCCTTGTCCCACATCGCGCCGCTGGGCGCGAACGGGCGACCCTTCAGATAGCGGATGGTGGTCTCGTCGACCGCGACCATCCCCGCGCGCGCGCCGGCCTCGATCGCCATGTTGCACAAGGTCATGCGCCCCTCCATCGAAAGGCCGCGTATCGTGCTGCCGGCGAACTCGATCGAAAATCCGGTGCCGCCAGCGGTGCCAATCTTGCCGATCACGGCCAGCGCGACATCCTTCGCGGTGACGCCCGGTCCCAGCGCACCCTCGACCACAACCTGCATCGCTTTCGATTTCTTCATCAGCAGGCATTGCGTTGCCATAACATGCTCGACCTCGGACGTGCCGATGCCGAACGCAAGCGCGGCAAAGGCCCCGTGCGTGCTGGTGTGTGAATCGCCGCACACCACTGTCATGCCCGGCAAGGTCGCGCCCTGCTCCGGGCCGATCACATGCACGATGCCCTGGCGCTGGTCGGACATCCTGAATTCGGTCACACCGAATTCCTTGCAATTGTCATCCAGTGTTTCAACTTGCAAACGTGAAACCGGATCGTGGATACGCTCAACCCGGCGCACTGTCGGCACGTTATGATCTGCCACAGCGATCATGGAAGAAACGCGCCAAGGCTTTCGCCCTGCCAGCCGCAGGCCTTCGAAGGCCTGCGGGCTGGTAACTTCATGCACCAGATGACGATCGATATATAGAAGCGCGGTTCCGTCAGCTTCGCTGCGGACCACGTGGTCATTCCAGAGTTTGTCGTAAAGTGTTTGCGCTTTCATGTATTTTCGCTTGGCTGACCGCGTTTTCAGAGCCGCGGATTATGCCACAACAGGTACGGCTTGGCATTAAACCTGGCGGATGATCCGGGAGGGACATCGGCAAAATTGCCGCAAAGCGGCCTCGAAAATGTCCTGCATCAACCGAGGAATTCCTGCACAATGCCAGACAATCAGAACTCCCCAGAAATACAAAGCCGGACCTTCTCTGTGATAGCATATGGCATGCAAAACAAGGATCTGAAATTCCGCCGCAACAACTTTGATGTGTCCAACACAGTCAATGTGACCAACCATGCCATTGTTGGCGATGCGGTGGAAAGCCTGTTTCTCGATCTGTTTCCCGGCGCAGACTCCAGCATCCTGCGCAATGCGTTCGATCATATATCACAGCTCTATCGCGGCAATGATCCGCACTTTGCCCCCTGCGATACCGGCTATCACGATTTGCAGCACATTCTCGATGTTACGCTGGCCAGCGCTCGCCTGATGGACGGCCATGAGCGTTCGCACAAATCCGGCGGCGGACTGGGTGCAGAGCTGTTTGTATTCGGCATATTGATCGCGCTGTTTCACGACAGCGGCTACCTGCGCAAACGGGGCCACGAGGAAGACCGGCAAGGCGCCGAATTCACGCTGATCCACGTATCGCGCGGCGCGGAATTGCTGAATCACTATCTGCAGGAAGTCGGCATGGGGAACCTCGCAGAGATGGCAGCAAAGGTGGTGCACTTTACCGGGTATGAAGTTCCGGTAGACAACATCCAGGTGCCCGACAATTTCCGGGCCATCGGCAACATGATCGCCTCGGCAGACATCCTGGCGCAGATGGCGGATCGGTGTTACCTCGAAAAATGCCATGACCGCCTGTACAAGGAGTTCGTGCTGGCCGGCCTCGCGCAGGAACTCGATTCGACCGGAAACAAGAAGGTGATCTTCTCTTCCCCCCAGGATCTGGTAATCAAAACGCCGAATTTCTACCAAAGCGCCAAAACCCGCATGAATGAAACGCTGAAGGGCGCCTATCATCTCGCCGAGAAGCATTTCAACGGAAAGAATCTTTACATTGAGGCGATCGAAAAGAATATCCTGTTTGCCGAATATGTAATTGCCCACGATGCCGACATCGGCATGCTGCAGCGAAACCCGCCCAGGACACCCGGCTCCGACCTCGTCTCCCCGGAAACGGCCGACCGGGAACAGCATATCGAAGACCGGCGCAAACGCAACGGCGACAGAAGAAGAAATCCCGCACAGCGCTATCCGGATCTGCTGGAAAGGCGGCTTTCCGGCGACAGAAGGCATTACCCCATCAAAATGGCATGATGCATGCAGCGCAGAATCACACCTGCGCGTCCGCCATGCCCTGCTTCCACCAGATCAGCAGCAATCCCAGCAGTCCCGCCAGCGCGCTACAGGTATACAGCACGCTCGCCCCATAGTGCTCCCAGATCGGTCCGCTCGCAAGACCGCCCAGCATCCCGCCCGCGCCATAGGTAAAGCTGCCGAACAGCGCCTGACCTTTGGACTGATGCCGTCCCCTGAAGAACTCATGAACAAGCCCCATCGACGCAGCGTGATACGCGCCAAAAGTGGCCGCATGCAGCACCTGCGCAATCAGCAGCAAGGACAGAAAGTCCACGCCCCAGCCGATCAGCATGAAACGCACTACAGCGGCACTGAAACTGGCCAGCAGGATGCGGGTAAATCCGAAGCGGTTGACCAGCCACGGCATCAGGAAGAACACGCCGATTTCGCAGATCACGCCGAGCGCCCACAAACCGCCCACCGCGCTCTTCGCATAGCCGTGCTCGACCAGGTAAATCGAATAAAACGTGTAATAAGGCCCGTGCGCGACGGACATCAGGAAGCAGGCGCTGAACAGCGCGATGACTTTCGGCTGCAGCACGATCTGCCTGACCGGCTGGTGATCGGTGTGATGCGCCAGCACTTCGGTAGGGGGAATCTGCCGGGCAAAGATCAGGATGCCGAGTTCGCAAGCCAGGCCGGCCCACAGCAGCCACGCGATCGCGATGTAGTCGAACGCATAACCGAGCCCCACCACCGCGACAATGAAGCCGACCGACCCCCAGGAGCGGATCCGTCCATAACGTGAGCTGTGCTTGCCGAGGTAACTGAGCGTGGTCGCTTCGACCAGCGGCATGGACGCGCTCCAGAAAAAGCTCATCAATGCCAGCACCAGGAACATGCCCCAGAAACTGGTGGTCGCGAACACGCCGAGGTAGCACGCCGCGCTCAAAGTCGCGGCTGCCTGGACGACCTGATGCCGCTTGCCGGAATGGTCGGCCAGCCAGCCCCAGATACTCGGCGCCACCATGCGCATCACCGGCTGTATCGACATCAGGATCGCAATCTCGATCGCATCGAAATGAATGGATTTCAGGTACAGGCTCCAGTAGGGCGCGAACAGCCCCACGAAGGCATAGTAGAAGAAATAGAATCCGGCAATACGCCAGTAGTGATTTTTGGAAGGGGACATGGCAATGTAGCTTTCGAACGGCGCGCATTATCTCATGGGGGAAATATATTTTTGCTGTTGCTCTTGAAACGGGAAAACCAGTCCCCATAACCTCCAGACCGAAATCTGGAGAACGGCATGGAACAGAACGAAACAAACAACGAAACCAACCCGAAAAACGAAACCCAGTCACCGGAAACAGGCACGCCTGATGTGATGCCCAGCCCGGAAGAAATGCTCAAGGAAGCCGAGCGCAAGGCCCAGGAACATTACGATGCATGGATGTATGCCAAGGCGGAAAGCGAGAACATCCGCCGCCGCGCGGCTGATGATGTCAGCAAAGCTCACAAGTTTGCGGTAGAGCGGTTCTCCAACGAAATGCTCGCAGTCAAGGACAGCCTGGAAGCCGGGCTGGCGGTCGAAACCGCGACGGTGGAAAGCTTCAAGAGCGGCATGGAACTGACGCTGAAGCAGCTGTCCGGCGTGTTCGAAAAATTCAACATCAGCGAAATCAACCCGGTCGGCGAGAAATTCGATGCACACAAGCATCAGGCCATCAGCATGGTGGACAGCGACCAGCCCGCCAACACCGTGGTCAGCGTGATGCAGAAAGGCTATGCGCTGAACGACCGGATATTGCGCCCGGCGCTGGTGATGGTATCCAAAGGCAAGGAATAAGCCTGCCACTGAGATGTTTCCCCGGTTACGGGGCTTGAAATATACAGTACCGCCCTGATGTTAGGCGGCAAAGCAGCAGAATTGAATAATTGAGCAATCAACTGAAAGGAAAGCATCATGGGAAAAATCATCGGTATCGACCTGGGCACGACCAACTCCTGCGTGGCCATCATGGAAAACGGCAAGACCAAGGTGATCGAGAACGCGGAAGGAACCCGCACCACACCGTCCATCGTTGCCTATATGGAAGATGGCGAAGTGCTGGTCGGTGCGCCCGCGAAGCGCCAGGCTGTCACCAATCCGACCAACACGCTGTACGGCGTGAAACGCCTGATCGGGCGCCGCTTCGACGAGAAGATGGTGCAGAAGGACATCGCCATGGTGCCATTCAAGATCATCAAGGCCAAGAACGGCGACGCATGGGTGAAAGTGCGCGACAAGGAATATTCCGCGCCCGAAATTTCAGCCCAGGTGCTGATGAAAATGAAAAAAACCGCCGAAGACTATCTCGGCGAATCGGTGACCGAGGCGGTCATCACCGTACCTGCGTACTTCAACGACTCGCAACGCCAGGCAACCAAGGATGCCGGCCGCATCGCGGGCCTTGACGTCAAGCGCATCATCAACGAGCCGACCGCAGCCGCGCTGGCCTTCGGTCTGGACAAACAGGAAGGCGACCGCAAGATCGCCGTGTATGACCTGGGCGGCGGTACCTTCGATATCTCCATCATCGACATCGCCGAAATCGAGGGCGAGCACCAGTTCGAGGTGATGTCCACCAACGGCGACACCTTCCTCGGCGGCGAAGACTTCGACATGCGCGTTATCGACTTCCTGGTCGACGAATTCCAGAAGGACAGCGGCATCGACCTGCGCAAGGACGTGCTGGCATTGCAGCGCCTGAAGGACGCTGCTGAAAAGGCCAAGATCGAGCTGTCTTCTGCACAACAGACCGAGGTCAACCTGCCCTACATCACCGCCGATGCAACCGGCCCGAAACACCTGGCCGTGAAAATCACCCGCGCCAAGCTGGAAAGCCTGGTCGAGGACCTGATCGCGCGCACCATCGAACCGTGCAAGATCGCGATGAAGGACGCGGGCGTTTCCACCTCCGACATCAGCGACGTGATCCTGGTCGGCGGCCAGACCCGCATGCCCAAAGTGCAGGAAAAGGTCAAGGAATTCTTCGGCAAGGAAGCACGCAAGGACGTGAACCCTGACGAAGCCGTTGCTGTCGGCGCGGCCATCCAGGGCGGCGTGCTGCAGGGCGAAGTCAAGGACGTGCTGTTGCTGGACGTGACCCCGCTGAGCCTGGGTATCGAAACCATGGGCGGCGTGATGACCAAACTGATCAAGAAGAACACCACGATCCCGACCAAGGCATCGCAGGTATTCTCGACCGCCGAGGACAACCAGAACGCGGTGACCATCCACGTGCTGCAGGGCGAGCGCGAAGTGGTGTCCGGCAACAAGAGCCTGGGCCAGTTCAACCTGTCCGACATTCCGCCTGCACCTCGCGGCATGCCGCAGATCGAAGTGACCTTCGACATCGACTCGAACGGCATCCTGCACGTGTCGGCGAAGGACAAGGCGACCGGCAAGGAGAACAAGATCAAGATCCAGGCAAGCTCCGGTTTGAGCGAAGCAGAAATCAACAAGATGGTTCAGGATGCCGAAGCCCACGCCGAGGACGACCGCAAGGCACTGGAACTGGTGACCGCGCGCAACCAGCTCGACGCGCTGATCCACTCAACGCACAAGTCGCTGAAGGAATATGGCGATCAACTGACTGCAGATGAAAAGAGCGCAGTCGAGGCTGCCTTGAAGGAGGCCGAGGAAGTCGTGAAAGGTGACGACAAGGAAGCAATCGAAGCCAAGGCTGAGGCACTGGCGACCGCAGCGCAGAAGCTCGGCGAGAAGATGTACGCAGCCGAGCAGGCCAAGGCGCAGGCCGGTGAAGCAGGTGCTGAATCCGGTGCGGAAGCGAAGAAGGACGAGGGCGATGTGGTGGACGCAGAGTTCACCGAAGTGAAAGACGAAAAGAAGTAAGGTACTATAAAGGCTGAGGGCTGGATGCCGGGTCTCCCGGTCTCCAGCCTTTTACGTGTTCCATTTATCACAAGCATTTAGCCACCGATTATGTCAAAAAAAGATTACTACGAAGTTCTCGGCGTGAACCGCGATGCTTCCGAAGAGGATATCAAGAAGGCTTATCGCAAGCTGGCGATGAAGCATCACCCGGACCGCAATCCCGACAACCCGAATGCAGAGGAACATTTCAAGGAAGCCAAGGAAGCCTACGAGGTACTGAGCGACGGGCAGAAACGCGCTGCCTATGACCAGCATGGCCATGCCGCTTTCGAATCCGGCGGGATGGGCGGCAACCCGTTCGGTGCCGGTGCGCAGGGATTCGATTTTTCCGATATCTTCGGCGATATCTTCGGCGGCGGACGCGGCGGCGGGCGCAGCAATGTGCAGCGTGGCGCGGATCTGCGCTACAACCTCGAGATCACGCTGGAACAGGCTGCGCGCGGCACCGAAACGCAGATACGCGTCCCGGCGATGGCGGAATGCGAGACCTGCCACGGCTCCGGCGCAAAACCGGGGACCAGCCCGACCACCTGCTCCACCTGTGCCGGCCATGGCCAAGTACGCATGCAGCAGGGTTTCTTTTCGATCCAGCAAACCTGCCCGCGCTGCCACGGCTCCGGCAAGATGATCACCTCGCCGTGCAAGGACTGCAACGGCAACGGACGGATCAAGCAGCACAAAACGCTGTCGGTCAAGATTCCGGCGGGCGTGGATACGGATGACCGCATCCGCCTATCCAGCGAGGGCGAACTCGGCGTGAACGGCGGGCCACCCGGCGACCTGTATGTGGTTATACAGATCAAGCCGCACGCGGTTTTCCAGCGCGACCACAACGATCTGCATTGCGAAATGCCGATCAGCTTCACCACCGCCGCACTAGGCGGGTCGATCGAGATTCCCACCCTGGATGGCGTCGCAACGATCAAGATCCCTGCCGAAACCCAGAGCGGCAGAATATTCCGGCTGCGCGGCAAGGGCATCAAGGGCGTGCGCAGTTCCAGCCATGGCGACCTGCATTGCCACGTGGAGGTGGAAACACCGGTGAGCCTGACAGATCGCCAGCGGGAACTGCTGCGCGAATTCGAAGAAATCAACGAAAAAGACAGCGAGCGCCACAATCCGCGTGCCCGGTCGTGGATGAACAAGGTCAAGGATTTCTTTGTCGCATAGCAACTGGACCGGTGCGATCGCCGCACCGGATCCGACACCCGCCCGGCTGACCTAGGCACGGCGCGGAAACCCATTTAAAATTCTGCTAGAATGAACAAACGATTCGATTATTGATCTATCCGGGTCCCTGCACCAATACAATTCAACATGCATTCCCGAACGAATATTTCCAGACGAAAAGCCTTTCTCATCCACCTGTCGATCAGCGCAGCCATTGCCGTAGCCGTGGTCGCGCTGATGATGCTGGTCTGGTACAAACCGCCTTTTTTCTCGGCGCTCGGCGGGAAGCACATCCTGCTGATACTGCTAGGCGTCGACGTGACGCTCGGACCGCTGATCACGCTGCTCATCTTCAACCCTCTGAAGAGCCGCAAGGCACTGAGGTTCGATCTGTCGGTGATCGCGGTGCTGCAATCCGCGGCGCTTATTTTCGGCGTGAGTGTGCTGTTCCAGGCACGCCCGGTTTTCGTGGTGTTCAGCAAAGGTTCCTTCGACCTGATCACCGCCAACATGCTCAGCGAACACGATATTGCACAGGCAAAATATCCCGCCTACCGGTCGCTGCCGCTGACTGGTCCAGTTTACGTTTATTCGGAAATGCCGTCGGATATCAAGGAAAGAAACCAGCTGGTATTCAGCGCGTTTTCCGGCAAGGATTTGCCGCAGTTTCCGCAGTACTACAAACCATACGATGAGCACGGCAAGGTCGAAGGCAGCGCCGCCAAGCCGATCGCCGAACTGAAGCAACTGAACCCCGGTCTGGCCGCGGAAATCGACCGCTCGGGAGAGGCCAGCGGGCGGAAACTATCGGACATCGGTTTTGTGCCGTTGCGAGCCAAATATCAGGATCAGGCCATATTGCTCGGGAAGAGCGACGGCAAAGTGCTGGGCTTGCTGGATGTAAACCCCTGGCCAGGTTCTGCGATGTTCAGACGCAAATAAGCTTCGCAGTTACTTCGCCGCGAACACCTCGCGCAGAAATACCCTGGCCTGCTCCCACGAATCCTTGTCCGCTTTTGCATCGTAGGCTATCGGCAGGTTGAATTTCTTGCCCAACACATCCGCAGCCGGATTGGTGAACGCATGTTTCGCTCCGGGATAGGTGACCACGCGGAAATCCGCGCCGGCGTGTTCCATCTCCAGCCTGAATGCGGCAACCTTTTCCGGCCCGATGGTCGGATCGGCATCGCCGCTGAATGAAATGATGTGCGCCTTGATCGCGCCCGGCTGCGCCGGGTTCGCGGTACCGAGCCCGCCGTGGAAACTCGCCACGCCCTTCAGGTCCTCGCCCATGCGCGCCATGTTCAGTACCACGCTGCCGCCGAAACAATAGCCGAACGCGGCAATTTCATCGGGATTCACCGTTGCATGTTTGCGCAGCAAATGCATAGCCGCCTCGAAGCGCGCCTTTTCCATCGGCAAGTTGCTGTATAACTCGCCAGCCAGCTTGCGTGCATCATCAGGATTGTCGACAACCTTGCCGTTGCCGTACATATCGACCGCGAGCGCGGTATATCCCAGTTCTGCAAGCATGCGCGCGCGTTTGCGCGCATATTCGTTTTGCCCCCACCACTCGTGCACCACCAGAACCCCGGGGCGCTTGCCCTTGATCGAATCGTCGTAGGCAATATATCCCTTCAGCTTCGTGCCATCCGCCTCATAAACCACTTCGGTGCCCTGCACCGCGGCATACGCGGACGGTCCGCCCAGACAGAAGATCGACATCGACATTGCCAACAGCAATTCTTTCATGATCGCTCCTTTGCAATAATCTAGCGGCTATTTGCCGACCGGCCTGGCTGGTCAGGCTGTTCCCATTTCAACCTGCTGTTTCAGATAATACACCTCCATGTTGAGGCGGCATATTCTCTCAATCAGCTGTTCGGCCAGCGCATCGTCGAGCACGAACTCGACCTTGACCGCCAGTTCCCCGGCAAGTTCGAAAAAGGTTTCTTCATGCATGCGTCCGTGCCTTCCGAAACCGGCGATCGCGCGAAAAGCCGAGCCTCCATGCACACCCATCCCCCGCGCTTCCTCGAGTAGCCATTCATAAAGCGGCATGTCCGAGTGGTGCTGTTTTTCAGAGATATAAAACGAGAGCAGGTTCATGTTCGTGTTCTCCCAGTAATATTATGTTTGCATCATCCTGAAAGTCTGTATACCCAGGATGGTCATCAGCAGCGAACCGCCGAGATGGGTAAGGATGATCGCCGATCCCCATGCATACTGGCCGCGCAACAGCAGCGTGACGGTCTCTGCAGAAAAGGTGGAGAAAGTGGTCAGGGCGCCGAGAAATCCGGTGATGATCATCAGTCGCCACTCCGGCGAAAGGCCGGAGTAGTGCGAAAAAAATGCGATCGCAAGGCCGATCAGGTAGCCGCCCAGCAAATTGGCAGCCAGCGTTCCGAGCGGCAGTTCCGGCAGTGCCGGATTCAGCCACAAACCCAGCCCCCAGCGCAGGCTTGCGCCGAATGCGGCGCCGGTCCCAATGGCAAGAAGATTTAACAGCATCAATACGGCCCCGTCAGAATCATCTGAATCATGAATAGAGTTCGCTTCATTCTACAACACGCACCAGTGCAAAACCGCCGCCCAGCGTGCGCAAGTTGGTGGTCTGCCCCTGGTACAGCCGTGCAACCACTAGTTGAATTTTTCCGGCATATACATAACAGCGCACATCATACTTCAGCGACACCGGATCGGCCCCGTCCAGGCAAACCGCACGTTCTCCCGGCGGAGTCAGCTTTTGCGCGACATAGTCACCCTGCACAATCTCGCCATACACCCGTTTGGTCAGGTTTGCGCCGCGATACGTGCCCTTGCTGCCATATCCGGTGTGGGGTTTGAAGAACAAGCCCTTGCGGTCGGTCCAGAGCGTGTCCTCCATGTCGGCGCTCACGACAAAGGTATGCGGCACGCCCGCCTGCAGCGTCGCGATGTCAGCCTCGGCGGCCCCCAGTGCGCGCAGGCCCTGCTCTTCGGTCAGTCGCGCCAGATTGCGCTTGTCCGCGTATTTAGCGTAGGCATGGGGATGCGGGGTCAATACCACCCGCCCGCTCCGGTATGCCCTGTCCAGAAGCGGATGCTGCTGCAGCGAAAAATCGGTCAGGCGGTTGTACACCATGTCGATTTTTTCCTTGCCGAAGTACAAACCGTCTTCGTGCAACTTCAATGCGACCGGATCGACGATATAAACCGTCAGCCCGTCGCGTTCCAGCATCCGTTTGGCCAGCAGAAATTCGGGATAGAGATATTGCTGCTCCGGATTCTCATCGACGATAGCGATACTCCTGAACGGCGCCGAGCCGCGTTCCACGCGCCATTCGTTGCGGAACATCGCGATGAACGCCGATTCGAGATTCTCGATCGCAACGGTTTTGCCGGGCATCTCTGCATCGCGCTGGCTGCCGGCCAGAAATTCATTGAAGAACGCGCCGCCCGCGTTGGAATTGATTTCTATCAGGTGCACGCCCTGTGCGTTGAGGTGAAAATCGTAACCGAAGAACACACCACCGGCTTTCGGTTGTTTCCCGTCACCGGGCGGCAGCCAGCCTTCAAGCCCGACCACCCGCTCTACCGCCGCAACCACCTCGTACATCTTGCGCAATTGCGCCGGTGAGATGAACACCGGCACTCCGGCAAACAGGTACGGGCAGCGCTCCGCCACCAGACTATGCCAGGCTTCGCCCTGCGCCCGGCACGCCTGCACAAGGGCATCCCGGTTCAATTCTGCAGAGTGACAATCGGCATTCAACATTTCAGCTTCGATCACTTCGTTCCGCCCAGCAATTCTGCTTTCAGATCGGCCTGCACCGCATGCGTACCGATCCATATCTTCAGCAATGCATGGTGGAACATCTCCCCTTCGATCGTGCCATAAGTGACGCCATTCACGCTGATCTGCGTTCCGGTGCCGGGCACATAATCCATCACGATCAGGTCACCCGAGTGCACTTCTTCGACCAGATGGAAAATGTCACTCATCTGCTTGAGCTGGTCATGCAGCATCGCCATTTCCGCCTTGGAGTGGTTCGCCTCGATAGCCTCGATGAACGCATCCATGAACCTTTTCTCCCCCAGGTCGCGCAACATGTACAGCGCGATGCGTTGCGGCTCGTCTGCGGTGATGATGGCATCCGCGGAAGTCTGTTTCTCCGGCAGGTACAGCGCCGCCACATATATCTTGAAAAAGAATTTGCTGCGCAAGCCCGCGCCGTTCAGTATCAGAACCTGGTTGCCGAGCGTAACGCTGTCCGCCGGCTTGACGCCTGCCACTTCCATTGCATTCACGTTCCAGCTCACCAACAAACCACAGATCAGAAATAGTATTTTTCTCATTTTTTTCTTTCAATCCGGATCAACCCTCGGAATTTCGGTTCGTGCCTGATCCTACAACGATTCAAATATACCAGCAGCACCCATGCCTGTCCCGATGCACATCGTCACCATGCCGTATTTCTGCTTGCGTCGGCGCAGCCCATGCAGCAGCGTCGCTGTTCGGATCGCGCCGGTCGCACCGAGGGGATGGCCGAGCGCGATCGCGCCGCCGAGCGGGTTCACCTTCGCCGGATCCAGCCCGACATCATTGATCACCGCCAGAGACTGCGCGGCAAATGCCTCGTTCAGCTCGATCCAGCCCATGTCGTCCAGATTCAATCCCGTCTGCTTCAGCACACGCGGGATTGCCTCCTTGGGGCCGATGCCCATGATCTCGGGTGGCACACCAGCCACCGTGTAGCCGACGAAGCGGCCGATCGGCGTCAGGTTGTAACGCTTCAGCGCGTTCTCGCTGCACAGCAGCACCGCGGCCGCACCGTCGGACATCTGCGAACTGTTGCCCGCGGTGACCGAACCGCGCTGCGCAAACACCGTTTTCAGTTTTGCCAGTGCTTCCAGCGAGGTGTCCGCGCGCGGACCTTCGTCTCGGGTCGCGTCGCGCCGGTTGATTTTCATTTCGCGGCTCGCCAGATCAGGCGCATGTTCGGCGATCTGATACGGTGTGATCTCGTCGCTGAATTCGCCGTTCGCGGTCGCGCTGATCGCGCGCTTGTGGCTTTCATAGGCGAACGCATCCTGCGCCTCGCGCGACACATGCCAGCGTTCGGCAACTTTTTCGGCGGTGATGCCCATGCCGAATGCGATGCCGAGATTCTCGTCATGCGCGAATATCTCCGGATTGAACGCGATCTTGTTTCCCATCATCGGCACCATGCTCATGCTCTCGGTACCCGCCGCGATCATCACCTCCGCTTCACCCAAACGAATCCGATCCGCGGCCATCGCGACTGCCTGCAGGCCAGAAGAGCAAAAGCGGTTCACCGTCACGCCTGGTACGCCGTCCGGCAGCCCGGCCAGCAGCAGCCCGATGCGCGCGACGTTCATGCCCTGTTCCGCCTCCGGCATCGCGCAGCCAACGATCACGTCGGCAATCTGCGAGGTATCGAGCGTAGGCGCCTGCACAAGCACGCTCCTCAGCACATGCGCGAGCAGATCGTCTGGACGGGTGTTGCGGAACATCCCGCGCGGCGCCTTGCCGACCGGCGTGCGCGTCGCGGCAACGATGTAGGCTTCCTGGACTTGTTTGCTCATGATGTTCACCTCTTCGAAAATAATGCGGCAAGCCGCGGATCATTTCTGCTGTATCAACCGCCAAACTTCACGTTCACGCCGGTGAAGAACAGCAGGTCATTGGGTTTGATGGGTGTTTCTGCAAGACTGTCATACCGGTCCTGCAACGATACTTTCAGGCTCATGGTATGGTTTATCGCAACCGACAGGCTGGCATCGAACGTCGCGCGATATCCGCCATCGCTGTTCAGCCCATGGCTCGCCGCAAGGCGTTGTTTGAATGTGGTCGATGGTGTCAGCGTGTTCGTCGAATCTTCGCCGATCATCGCTTCTGCCGAATTGAATTTGGTGCGCAGCTGGTTCCTGACCAGAACACCGGGATCGATATATTCGTCGCCGCGATACGAAGCGCCGCCGAAAAGGTCCCACTGCGTATCGTTCGTGTTGATCAGGTGGTAACCCAGGCCGAGGCTGGCCACGCTGCGCAACCTCAGCAGCCTGATCACGTCGCGGCCGAAATCCAGCCCGGTAAAGCCGAACATTCTTTTCGAGAGATTGTGGTCGTAACGCGCCCCTGCTGACCACTGGTTCGCCGTCGTGCTGGTCAGGTCTTTGCTTTCGGCGCGCGAGCCGAGCGCCTGTGCGTACAGCGACCATTTGTCGTGTGCAGTCCTTCTGGTCGCATCCGCGGTCAGACTCAGGCTCTGGCTCCGGGTGTTGCCTGCCGAAAGGGTTACTGCCAGACCGCCATTGGCACGCCACAAGCCGTCCCTGGGCGGCTCATCCCCCAGTGCGCACGGGCTGCAGACCGTCGCAGACAAGACCATCAAATTGACAGGTATGATTTTCCCGAGTGATGCTGACTTCATGTATTGAATTTCTCTGAAAGTATTGAAATTGCGCGACTTGCTCCTGCTGAAGCAATATACATTAATTCCGCGAGAAGCTCGAACTGCCTTCTTGATGGATAGCGCCGCTCGCAGGGCCATGTCCGAGCAGCGACGGGCATCCGCGGCACTCATTGAATTTTCCGCTTGCAAAAATATCGGCATGCTAATGAAATGCGCATCGCGATTTCAGTACAGCAAACCCGACAGCTTGCGCCGGTATTCCGAAACCAGCTCGCCCTGCCCGCCCAGCAGGTTGAACACGTCGAGCAGCGTCTTGCGCCCGATGTCGTCCCGGAAGCCGCGATCCCGCCGCACGATCTCCAGCAACTGGTCCATCCCCTCGGCGGCACGATTAGCCGCGATCAGCACGTTCGCGAGCTTGAGTCGCGCTTCGAGATCGTTCTCGTTCGCGCTGACCGCGGCGGCGAGCTTTGCTTCGCTGTCGCCTTCCGACTTCATTGCCGCCAGCCTGACCTGCGCCTTGAGTTGCAGCACGCGCGCATCCTTCAGCAGGTCGATATCCTTCAGCGTATCGAGCAGCCGCTGCGCACCTTCCGCATTGTGCTGGGCAAGCAGCAATTCAGCCGCATCCACACGCACCCACTCGTTGTTCGGGTCGAGCTCGGTGGCTTCTGCAAGGCGCTGCAGCGCAGTATCCACGTCGCCCGAGGCGGCCAGCTGCTGTGCCTCGCGACGCAATTCCTCGGCCGGGCTCGGGATGATCTTGTCCAGCCAGTCGCGCACCGCAGCTTCCGGCAGCGCACCGGTGAATTCGTTGACGACCTTGCCATCCACGATCGCCTTCACCGATGGTATCCCGCGTACCGCATAGCGCGCCGAGATTTCCGGGTTCTCGTCCGAATTCACCTTGGCGAGCTTGAACTTCCCGCCATACTCATCGGCCAGCTTTTCCAGGATCGGTTTGAGCACCTTGCACGGCGCGCACCACGGCGCCCAGAAATCGATCACCACCGGCTGCTTGAACGAAGCCTCAACCACCTGTTCCTCGAAATCGGCCTGACTCACATCCTGCGCATTCATTTCCTGCTGTTCCTCATAACAGATTCTTGCCGTCGAACATTGTTGTCTCCAGCGCAAAGGTATCCACTCCATCCACGCAGCCGAGGTTCACGATGTATTGCCCCGGACGGCGGGTCGTCTCGCTGAAGGTGTGGATGCCGCAGTTCCTGCAGAAATAGTGTTTCGCCTGATTTTTGCCGAACTGGTAATAATTCAGCGCATCATCCTTTGTATCAATCTGGAATTTCTCCCCCGGCACCAGATGCATCATCGCTCCGCGTTTGGAACAGAATGAGCAGTTGCAGCGTATTCCTTTCGTAATCGGCTCGGCCTCGAACGAGAACTGGATCGCGCCGCAGTGGCAACTGCCCTTGTATGGCTGCATTACCATTTTCCCTTTATCCACGCCATTTGAGTTTGCTTCAGTTGTTATTAATTCCGCAACGGCTTCCCGTTCTTCAACATGTACTCCACCCTCGCCCTGGTCTTTTCCGTCGCCAGCAATTCCATGAAATTCCTTCGCTCCAGGTCGAGCAGCCATTGTTCGTCGACCATGCTGCCCGCTTCCACGTCGCCGCCGCACATCGTTTCGGCGATGCGGCAGCCGATGTCGTAGTCGTGATCGGAAATGAAGCCGCCTTCGAGCATGTTGACCATCGCGGCCTTCAGCGTCGCGATACCGGGGCGCCCGGCCACCGGTATCTGGCGCGGCGCCAGCGGCGGACGCCATGCGGTCGCGGTCAGCGCGCGCGCTTCCTGCTTCGCGACATGCAGCAGTTCATGCTGGTTCATCACGATGCGGTCCGACTGTTTCAAATAACCCATGTCGCGCGCGAGCTCGGCGCTCTTTGCGACTTCGCCCATCGCGATCTGCTGGAAGTAGCGCTTCAGATGCGGGAAGACGTCGCCGCCGCGTGCCTCGTTCGCCGCGCGCATCGCCATCTCCTTGCAGCCGCCGCCCGCCGGCAACACGCCGACGCCGACTTCGACCAGGCCGATGTAGCTTTCCAGCGCGGCCACAATTCTTGTACAGTGGAGCGGGAATTCGCAGCCGCCGCCCAGCGCCAGCCCATATACTGCCGCGATGGTCGGTACCTGCGCATACCTGAGGCGCTGCGACACGTACTGGAACTTCGCGATCACTTCTTCGACACGCGGCACGTTGCCGGTCGCCGCGCTCAGTACCTGACCCAGTCCGCCGCCGCCCGCGACGGTGTATTTAACGCGGTTCGCCGCGCCTTTCAGCTTGTCGAACAATCCGGCCGACGGCGCGTCGGCGGATTCCTGCACGCCCTGCATCAACTGCAGCAGGTGCGCGCCGGCCGAGAACGGCGCCTCTGTCTGCCAGATGATCAGCGCGGAGAAATTGGCCTCGGCCTCATCGATCGCGCGCAGGATGCCATCCAGCACCTCGTTGCTGATCGCGTGCATCTTGGACTTGAAACTGAGTATCGCGATGCCGTCGCCGGTGAACCACATTCTGACGTCATCGGTTTCGAAGATGGTCTCGCCGTATCGCACCGCTTCGCCGACCAGATGATCCGGGAACAACTGCCGTCGATAGACCGGCAGCGTGGAGCGCGGCTGGTAGCTGACTGTGGCCGGCGACCAGGAACCCTCCGAGGTATGCACGCCGGTGCGGGTAGATTCGGTCACCCATTCCGGCAGCGGGACTTCCGACATCGCCTTGTCCGCCGCGATGTCGGCCGCGATCCAGCCGGCCACCTGCTGCCAGCCTGCCGCCTGCCATATCTCGAAAGGGCCGTTGTCCCAGCCAAATCCCCAGCGCACCGCAAAGTCGAGGTCGCGCGCGTTGTTCGCGATGTTCTCCAGTTGCAGCGCGCAGTAATGGAACACGTCGCGGAACGTCGCCCACAGGAACTTCGCCTGCGGATGCTGGCTGTTGCGCAGGCCGGAGAGCTTTTTCGCCCAATCTCGCTCGCGCAGGATTTGCTTGACCGCATAATCCACGTCGCTTTCGGTCAGGCGGTATTCCTCGGTGTGCAGATCGAGCACGCGTATCTCCTTGCCGATCTTCTGGTAGACGCCCTTCTTCGTCTTCTGCCCGAGCGCGCCCTGTTCGACCAGCCGGTTAAACCAGCCCGGCAACTCGAAATGCTTGTGCCACGGATCGTCGGTCAGGTTCTCGCGCATGGTGTTGACCACGTGTGCGAACACGTCGAGGCCGACCACATCCAGCGTGCGGAACGTCGCGCTCTTCGGGCGGCCGAGATAGCGCCCGGTCAATGCATCAACGGTATCGAAGCCGAGATTGAACGCCTGCGCATGGTGCTTGGTGGCCAGCATCGAGAACACGCCGATGCGGTTCGCGATGAAGTTGGGCGTGTCCTTTGCGCGCACCACGCCCTTGCCCAGCGTCGAGACCAGGAATGCCTCGAGCTGGTCGAGCAGCAAGGTTTCGGTGCCGGTGCACGGGATCAGCTCGACCAGATGCATGTAGCGCGGCGGATTGAAGAAATGGATGCCACAGAAGCGGTGGCGCAGGTTTTCCGGGAAGGCTTCTGCGAGCTTGTTGATCGACAGGCCGGAGGTGTTGGTCGCGAAGATCGCATGCGCGCCGACGAACGGCGCGACTTTTTTGTACAGGTCGGATTTCCAGTCGATGCGC